>JAOZRY010000946.1 GCA_029939965.1 Bacteroidales bacterium
ATCAGGTTTTATTATTCTACGCGAAATTACTATGCCATATCAAAACTTCGGTAGCTCCGTAACCAAATTTATTCATAGAGGCATCGCGAAACTGAATATTATCATACTCTTTTAATATCTCCATCATCTTGGTTTTGAGCACTCCTTCGCCAACGCCATGAATAAAGATTACCTTAGTTAAATAGCCTCGTAGCGCACTTTCAAGGCAACTCACAAAGTAATTCATCTGATAGTTAAGCATATCAATATTATTCATTTTAGAATAATCTTCCGTTAATTCGCCAATATGTAAGTCCACCACAGCTTCCCGTGGACTGGTTTTGTGTTTGTTAATAATTTCTTCGGGTTGCTTTGGTTTGGCCTTTTCTATTTTCACCTCTTCATCAAACTTCTCATCCAGTTCTGATTTGGCTACAACCGGCTGAATATTAATTTCGTTAGCCAAAAGCAGAAAGGCAAAATCATTTAAAAATGAGGATTCCTGATAAGCACTCTCCCGAAACAATTTTGCCGGCTTAAAGCGAAATGTGCTATTTGCAGGCGAAAGGATTTTTGAGGATAAATCTTTATGAAAAAGAACCTGAAGTACACCTGAACTCCACTTTTCAATTTCTTCGCGATCTATTGAATTTAGCAAAATTTTTGTGTTGGGCTTCATGGCATCATAATCCATTCCCTCCCAGGCACCATTTGATTTTTTTAAAAAAAGGCTGAATAACACATCATAATCTGTGTAATTAATTAAATAAACATCGAGCAAACCTGTTAAAAGCCATTTCTGATCCTGTGGGACCCAGGCAAGATAAATACCCTTTTTATCTTCGCCCTTAGCTTTAAAAATTTCGAGTTTAGTGCTTCTTTCATCATAAACAACCTCATCTGCCGGTTGTGATACCGGCTCCTTATGCTGTTCTTCCCGATACGATGCTGATGGGTGCATTTGAAAAGGTGATACGATAGTCTCCAGCACCAGTTCGTTATTCATAGTTGGAATTTCAAACCCATCTTCAATTTTAACATGAACCATATTGCTGGTAATTACTTTGCTCACAACTCCACCGCCATTCTCGTTGAGAAATTTTACTTTATCTCCGACTTTAAATTTCATAATAATCTATTTTCCCGCAAAAGTACTTTACTTTTTCATCCCGAAAACTATTTGCTCAGGGTTTGCTCAAAAATAACTTCCTGTTTTTATAAACATCTTTTGTACGTTTGCTGCGCCAGCCAGGCATAAAATATTATTCCTACGATTCCCCAATTTATTTCTGATTAAGCACTTGTTGTTTTACAAAGCCTAACCCTGACAAGCCGGAAAAGGGATTGATCTATAGAATTTCTAATTTCTAATTGATCTAATTGCACTAAATAAAATCCAATTTCTAATTTCTAACATCTAATTTCTAACATCTAATTTCCACCTTCTAACATCTCTCTTCTAACATCTATTTCCCCAGTTTTGAAGATAGTTTTTTTTTGGGCGGCTTCGGGCTTTCCGTTTGTAGTTGCCTTGTGCCCGCTG
>JAOZRY010000947.1 GCA_029939965.1 Bacteroidales bacterium
GATGGGCGGGGTATTGCTTTCCAAAGTACATTTGCAACAAAATGGATGGGTCATTCAGGGCAATCGCATGAAAAAATAGTTGACAGCCTCATTTTTCTATATTACCGTCTGAAATAATATCAAACAGGATATTTTAATGTAAACATATCGAAATGAGGTTATTAAAATGGAGAATTCAAACACAGCACCTATCGTTGAACACTTTAGCTCAGTAACCGATCCAAGAATTCAAAAGAAAATCAAGCATAAGTTGATTGATATAATTACAATAACAATTTGTGCATCTATTTGTGGAGCAAACGATTGGGTATCCGTTGCGCACTATGGTCAGTCAAAAATGGATTGGTTCAAATCGTTTTTAGAGTTGAAAAATGGAATTCCTTCCCATGATACTTTTGGCAATATTTTTTCTGTTTTACAGATAGATGAAATCGAAAGCTGTTTTTTGAGCTGGATCCAAACTATTTCTGAAATGACAGGCGGTCAAGTTGTCGCCATTGATGGAAAAACATTACGAGGATCATATGACACGGCCAATAGTAAAGCCGCTATGCATTTGGTAAGTGCCTGGGCTTCAGAAAGCGGGGTCACATTGGGGCAAGTAAAAACAGAAGAAAAATCAAATGAAATAACAGCAATACCGGAACTGTTAGATCTTTTAGAGATTCCTGGCTGCATCGTAACAATTGATGCTATGGGAACTCAAAAAGATATCGCAGAAAAAATAATTGATAAAAATGCTGATTATGTGCTTGCCCTTAAAGGAAACCACATGAATTTATATGAAGACGTAAAAGAATATTTCGACGAATACTTGAAAAATAATTCTCTAAACCTTCCAATTGAAACCATGGTAACCGTTGATGGCGATCATGGACGTATAGAAACCAGAAATTATTATTTGACCTCTGATATCAATTGGCTTCAAGGTAAAGAAAATTGGAAAGGGCTAAAAAGCATTGGTATGGCAATCTCCGAGACAGATAAAGGAGGAACAATCAGTACACATACCAGATATTATATTAACAGCATCAGCATAGAGCAAGGCGTTAAAACTTTTGCCAACGCTGTTCGAAAGCATTGGGGAATTGAAAACAAGGTTCATTGGGTTCTTGATGTCGCATTTCGCGAAGATGGCAGTCGAATGCGCAAAGGAAATTCAGCAGTAAATTTTTCAATTCTCAGACATGTAGCCTTAAATTTATTGAACAAAGAAAAAACGCTGAAGGTCGGAACAAATACAAAACGTCTAAAAGCTGGTTGGGATAACAAATATCTCTTCAAAGTGCTTAAAGCCAGTCTGAAAAATGCGTAAACTTTTATTTCAGCTTCCTTCCATGGTCGTCGGTAAGGAAAAAATCTCATTATAACTGATTTTTGGAAGCAATGGGAAATGATTGAAGACCTTGTTAGCCCATAGGGACGTACGGAAATAGCCCGGAAATTCATTGTCGGCTTGATATTGCCGCATCATTTTTCAGTCCTATTGGGAGTGCAGAACAGGTCTGTTGCTCACGTAGC
>JAOZRY010000261.1 GCA_029939965.1 Bacteroidales bacterium
TCAATCTGTTATGCCATTTCATTCGCAAAATAGAATTATTGCATTTCATAATTTGTAAACATGAAACAGGGTTCAATTGCCCCGTTCTTTAGAGCGGGGATTAAAAAAAAAACAATTTGATGATCCTTATCAATTACATCCCAAAATATCTGAACTTTTCATACTTTTACATTTCATCAAATTTTAAGTATGAAACTTTTTAACGCACTGGCAGATATATTTATAAGAATCTTTACACCAAAAACAGTTCATAAGATCGAAAAGGTATTAGTAATTTTTTCCCTGATTGGATTTCTTACTCACCTGTTCCTGATATTTCTGTTCAACAATGGCTACTTAAATTATCCTGTATTTCAAGATTTTTCGGGCAACTATATTACAGCAATTTATACTCCATTTTCTTTTCTGCTGCTTTACGAAGTTTTTTTATTTCTGATTTATTTGCCCAAATCATTTACAAAATCTATTGGCAAGCAATACGAAATCATATCTCTAATTGTTTTGAGGAGGGTATTTAAGGATATATCACATTTTAATTTTCAGGACATCTCCCAAAACATCGAGGCCAACTCAATGTTGCTTATCAACATGGCCGGCGTACTGTTACTTTTCCTGCTAATTGCAATATTTTATCATTTAAAGAAAAGGCAGACGGTTGCAGAAAGCTGTTCCAATATACAGGAGTTCATAAATATTAAAAGAACCATTTCACTTATTTTGATACCCGTATTAATAGGCATTGCACTTTATAGTTTTGGCGACTGGTTTTGGACTGTGTATAATTTTGAGGAAGGTAGCGAAAAAGCCATACCCAATATTAACAGTGTTTTTTACGACACCTTCTTTTCAATACTAATTTATGTTGATGTATTTCTTTTAAATATCTCATTCATTTACACCCAGTATTACAGCCAGTTAGTTCGAAATTCAGGTTTTGTAATATCTACCATTCTTATCAAACTATCCTTTACAGCATCCTACTTTACCAATATTTCGTTAATTCTGAGTTCTGTAATTTTCGGTGTGTTGATACTTTTGATTTACAACTTCTTTATAAAAGCCGATGAGCAGTTAGACGACATTTTGAAGGATGACAAATTAGCTAAATAAATTACTAAAAACCTGCTCGATACGCGAAACCGGTATTATTTGAATATCAAATTTTTCGGGATTCAGGCTTTTAAAACTATGACCGGAAAGGAATATTTTTTCAAAACCAAGTTTGGAGGCTTCGCTGATGCGTTGTTCTATCCTGTTTACAGCTCGTATTTCGCCCGAAAGCCCAACTTCGGCAGCAAAACAAACCTTTGGATTTACAGGCATATCCTCATTTGATGAAAGTACAGCAGCAACAACCGCAAGATCAACAGCCGGATCGTCCACACGAATTCCACCGGCAACATTCAAAAAAACATCTTTTACAGATAGTTTGAAACCATGTCGCTTTTCTAATACAGCCAACAACATATTTAACCTACGCGAATCGAAACCTGTGGTAGAGCGTTGTGGAACGCCATAAGCCGCCGTACTAACAAGAGCTTGTATCTCGATGAGCATGGGTCGTAATCCTTCCATGGTTG
The DNA here is from genome assembly GCA_029939965.1 of Bacteroidales bacterium. Taxonomy (GTDB): domain Bacteria; phylum Bacteroidota; class Bacteroidia; order Bacteroidales; family 4484-276; genus SABY01. The sequence goes on from JAOZRY010000261.1 coordinate 1,581, forward strand.
CCGAAATTGTGATTCCACTAAAGTTTTCATCCCTTTGAGTAATGAGTAACTCCGAAGGGTTTAACACCTCACGGAGACCGTTATCCTGCATTTCGAAAATTCCCAACTCGGAGGTTGATCCAAAACGATTTTTAACGGATCTCAAAATTCGATATCCATAATTACGATCACCTTCAAATTGTAAAACTGCATCTACCATGTGCTCCAGAATTTTTGGCCCGGCAAGATTTCCATCTTTGGTGATATGACCAATAAGAAATACAGGTGTATTGGTAAGTTTGGCATATTGCAGGAACTCGTTGGCGCACTCACGAATTTGCGAAATGCTACCCGCCGAAGATTCAATAGTATCGGTATGTAGTGTTTGAATGGAATCGATAACTACAATTTGTGGCTGTAACTTTTGAAGATGCTGAAAAATTACCTGGGTAGATGTTTCGGTTAAAATGTAGGAGTCTGAATTTTCATCTCCAATACGACCAGATCTCATTTTAATTTGCTGCTCACTCTCCTCCCCCGAAATATACAACACAAGGTAATTTTTCATTTGCAGGGCAACCTGCAACATTAAAGTAGATTTCCCGATTCCCGGCTCACCACCCACCAGAACAACTGAACCGGAAACCAAACCACCACCCAGTACACGGTTTAGTTCAGCACTACCTGTGTCGATTCTGTATTCGCTCTCAAACTGAATCTGATGCAGTTGTTTGGGTTTACTTGTTGCCGGCTTTAACGGATCAGTATATCCATGCGACTTTTTACCAGATTGAATAACCTCTTCGGCAAAAGTATTCCATTGATCACATGAAGGGCACTTACCCAACCATTTTGGTGAATTGTATCCACAACCCTGACAATTATATGTGGTTTTAACTTTTGCCAACTACTTTACGGTTTTATATGTTTTTGATACGATTGATAACACCAGTGGTAGAATACCCATCAAGAAAATCGATGGTAACAACTTCGCCACCCTTCGCTTTAACCACATCAAACCCTACAATATCTTCAGTTTTGTAATCGCTGCCTTTTACCAAAAAATGGGGTTGAACGGTTTTTATCAGCTCATACGGAGTATCTTCATCAAACATTACTATCGCACTAACAAATTGAAGTCCTGCAAGTATCAAAGCTCTTGAATCTTCATCCTGCACAGGCCTGCCTCCCCCTTTTATCCTCCTCACAGAGTTATCGGAATTTAGGCCAATTATCAAAATATCGCCCAAACCAGCAGCCTTAGCGAGATAATCGATATGCCCCTTATGTAAGATATCAAAACATCCATTGGAAAAAACCACCTTTTTACTTTTAAAATTCCAATAGGATAATCGTCGGTTTAGTTCTGCACTACTGCCAATGATCTTGGATTGTACGGCTTTGAGTTTATCCATTTTTAATTTTCTTGTTTAAAACTGGTAAAATAATTAATGATATAATTCCTGCCACAACGATTAGGAGTGTTTGTGCCGTCCAGGTAAGCCAACCCAAAGCATATCCGGTTGTGGCCGGGATACCATATATTGCAGTTGTTTCAGCAATTATCGCAGGATAAATCCCAATACCTCCTTGTACTATCATAATTCCAATAGATCCGAAAATAAGCATTGATAATCCTGCTCCAATTCCAAGATGGCTGGTTTCGGGAAGGCTGAAAATGCAAACATAAATCATTGCAAAGTACAATATCCAAATAAGGAATGATTGAAAAATAAAGGCAACCGGTTTTTTAATTTTACTAATAGACCATAGCCCATGCCAGAACCCAAGTAGTATTTCCTTTGTTTTTTGATAGATATTTGAGTTGCTGATTTTTTTTCGGAAAACAAAAAACAGGACAACAATTATGAGGAGAGAGGAAAGTAAAATGACAATGGTATAGGAGACAACATCAGAGTATTGAAATTTTTCACTTAATGGCAGGTATATTTTATTCTGCACATACAATTCGAGCTTATCGAAAAAGACAAAAAAATTAATCAAAAACAATATCACAAAAACCACCATATCAATACTTCTTTCTACTATTACGGTACCGATAGATTTATTCATAGGTATTTTTTCGTACCTGTTCAAAATACCGCACCGAGTAACCTCACCCAACCGGGGCAGAGCCATATTGGCAAAATATCCAATCATAACAGCGAAAAAAGTATTTGATAGCTTTGGGTGATATCCCAAGGGGTCGAGCAACATTCTCCATCTAATAGCACGTACAAGATGACTAAAGAAACCAATTATTAGTGCCAGTAATAGCCAGCCATATTCGGCATGAACCAAAGAATTCCAGATTTCATGCTTTTGATCAGGTGTTAGCTTGTGCAAAAAAATCCAAATAAAGAACACTCCAATAGAAAGAAAAAATAGGATTTTTAAAGTAGAAAAGATTTTTTTCTTCAAAAGCGGCTACAGTTTGTTATTTTGATCAGGGAAAATTATTGAAGGTTTAAAGCTTTTTGCAATTTCAAATTCCATTGAAGCATAAGATACAATTATTACTAAATCGCCGATGTGAGCTTTTCGTGCTGCAGCACCGTTTAACGATAAAACACCTGAGCCTCTCTCACCTTTAATTACATAAGTATCAAGACGCTCGCCATTGGAAATATTGTAAATATGTACTCTTTCGTTTTCGATAAGGTTTGATGCATCCATCATATCCTCGTCAATGGCTATACTGCCAATATAGTTCAGGTTTGCCTCTGTAATGGTAGCCCGGTGGATTTTTGATTTTAATACTTCGATATTCATAGTGGCAGCAAAATTACTAAAATAAAATAATATTATCGATCAAACGAACTTTTCCCAAATTAATAGCGGTACATGCAACAATGTGTGGCCGGTCATCCCACGATTTAACGGATAAAAGGTCATCAGCACCAACAATACTAAAATACTCAACTTTCATTTCAACAAATTTGTTCAATTGTTTAATGGCCCAATTTTCGGCCTCAGCAGGAGTAATTTGATTGATTTTCTCTTTTAAACTGTTCAATACCCGAAATATTGCAGGAGCTATTGATCGTTCATATTTTGATAATCGCACATTTCGCGAACTCATTGCCAATCCGTCTTTTTCGCGTAAAGTAGGGCATGAAACAATTTGCATATCCAAACTCAGACTGCTAACCATCTTTTCGATAATTTTGAGTTGCTGGTAATCCTTCAACCCAAAATATGCCTTGTGCGGCTCTATTACATCAAAAAGTTTTTTAACTACAACAGCTACGCCATTGAAATGCCCAGGCCGGTGTTGCCCTTCCATTACTTTTTCGAGATGGCCAAAATCATATTTATCAAATACAGGCTCCGGGTACATTTCATCAACATCGGGCGCAAAAAGAACATCACACTCAATTTCATCAAGTTTAATGATATCTTTTTCAATCGTTCTCGGATACTTCGCCAAATCTTCTTTTTTATTAAACTGTATCGGGTTAACAAAAATACTGCATACAACAATATCATTTTCGAGATTAGCCCGATGTACAAGTGAAATATGCCCCTGATGCAACGCCCCCATTGTAGGCACAAATCCTATAGACTTACCATTTCGAAGCTCCTGTAAATATGATCTAATGCTGGAAATGGTCTTAAATATTTTCATTTTATAACTTTTAATATCCGCTTGTTAAAATCATTAGTGCATCCTCTTCCAATGTTGAAACGGGAGTTTCAATAATTCTCCCCAACTCTATACCATCTCTATAAAAAATAAAAGTTGGAACTCTTTGTATGTCGAAAACAGAAACATCAACGCCACCACCGGTTTTCCCCCTATCCACAGCATAAAGTTTAATATTACATTCCTTCAACTTCATTTTATCTATAATCTTATAAAATCGCGGAATCTGTTCCTTACTATCGCTACACCATGAAGCCATCACTATTACAATTTCAAT
>JAOZRY010000262.1 GCA_029939965.1 Bacteroidales bacterium
TAGAGGTTGGAAGGTAGAGGTTGGAGATTGGTTATTATTTATTGCAATTAGAAATTAATACTTCCGGCGCTAAGAGCTTACTCTGGTGTTAGCCCTATTACTAATACAGTTCCGGAAAATGTATTTTATCTTTGATGACAAAAGCATTTGGGTAATCTCCAAGTATTTTTTGCATATACCCTTCAGCTTCAATCCGCATTCTAAAATCACCTACCCTGACCTTGTAATATGGTTCGCTGAACGAAATGTAAGCTGTATCGCCAGGAAATAACAGTTGAAATTCTTCGGCAACTTTATTAGCTCTGTCAAGGGAGTTGTTTCCGGCATCAAAAAATACCTGCACCCTGTAACCCATAATACCATTTTGGTGCTTATTATAATTTACATGCATTTTAACAATACTGTCAATCCTGCTGTCCTGAAAAATCTCTACATAACCATCGTTATTCTGCTGAATATGCGAAATGCTATCCATTTTAATCAATTTTTGATATGCATACTCCTGTGCCTTTGTATCTGAGGCAAAAAGCAAAAACAGTACTGAAACAGCTAAAACACCAATTTTCATTTTTGATTAAATTATATCAAATAATTTCATTGTTTTCCTGGCATCATCCACATGCACACTCAGAACCGGAATTGGAGAATGGTTTACGATTTGCTGTGCCGATGGCCCAATCAAACCAGAACCTTTCGTGTCGTCTTTTTCCGTGATAATAGCAATCAAATCTGCTTCAACACTTTTTGCATAGTCGATAGCAGCTTTGGTTGCATTTTGTGATTGAATACGCTCAACAACAAAACTAACGTTGGCTTGGGTAAAGTATTTTTTTGCCTTGTCGGTAAAGTTCTCAATCCGTTTATGCATGGTTTTTAGATTGGTCGAAAAAATTACTGCAAGATGTATTTTAGAACCAAAGAGTGTGGCGAGTTCAGCAGTAAATGGGATTTTGGTAAGTGTGTGATTGGAATGATCGATAGGAACCACAATCGTGTTTATGTCGTGTTTAATTTTAAAACCATTTCTCACAGTAATTACCGGACAATAAGCATGGCCAACAACCCTGTTGGCATTGCTGCCGATCCAATATTCTTCAAACCCCGACACACCATGAGAGCCTGTAATGATTATATCAGCATTTTTTGATTTGGCTGTGTTTACAACCTCAGCATAAATCTTTCCTTTACGCAATTTGTAATCAAGCTTTCCACCTGTTAGTTGTGGCTGATATTCACTAATCAAATCTTTAAACCGTTTTATTACCTCCCCTCTGTAACTCTCAATAGATGTTGAATAAATGGAGTCTGGCGATGAGGTTTTGTCAACCCAGATCATTAAAATGTTTGCACCGGCCTTATTGGCAATTTGAATGGCGTATTTCAACGCATGTATCGAGCCGGAGGAAAAATCGAGTGCTACAACTATTTTTTTCATATCAGGTTTTGTTTCAAAATGATTTAATATGCTTGTGTAACGTATTTTGAATATTGGGTGCTAAATTATAAAATTTCTGGTTTTAGAATATAGAAGAACTGATAAACTAATTAATTTTCTGTTTATTAATGGTTCTATCAACCATTTTTTTTTGATTTAAGATATAAGATTAGCGATATTAGAATTTTGATTTGGCTGACTTCCACACATATCTTAAATCAAAAATCGTCATTCTCCAATCGTCAATCCATTTATTTGGTACATTATGGACAGACACTATTTAGTAAAAAATTAAACTCTTATGGATTGTGGCAAAATAAGTTGAACAGAACTAGCGAGGTCATTTTGCATGATAACAAAGCAAAAATCGAAGCCATAGCTACGGGGGATTATTAATAGCCTGACCCAATTTTGTTTCGGGACAGATAGTATATTAAAAAGCAAGTCTGAATAGCCAAGTGAAATTGACTTCTATTTTGCTAATTTTGTTGCAAAAAATTGTAGCAAATGACGAAAAACGAAAATTTGGATGCGACCGGTGAAGGATTGACCAACGGTGAAAAAGAAATAGAAAAGACATTAAGACCTTCCGAATTTGAAAGCTTTTCGGGTCAGGGACGGGTAGTCGAAAATTTAAAGATATTTGTGGAGGCAGCAAGATTGCGCGATGAAGCTCTCGATCATACTTTAATTCATGGCCCTCCCGGGCTGGGAAAAACAACCTTATCGCACATTATTGCCAACGAACTGGGAGTGGGTATAAAAATTACTTCGGGGCCGGTAATGGATAAACCAGGCGATCTGGCAGGATTACTTACAAACCTTGAACCCAACGATGTGCTTTTTATTGACGAAATTCACAGGCTAAGTCCGGTGGTTGAGGAGTACCTCTATTCTGCCATGGAGGATTTTAGGATTGACATAATGATAGAAACCGGCCCCAATGCACGTAGCGTACAAATTACACTTAACCCGTTTACCCTTATTGGTGCCACTACCCGATCAGGATTACTTACTGCACCTTTACGATCGAGATTTGGTATTAATTCAAGACTCTCGTATTATGATGCTGATACATTGAAAAAAATAATTATACGCTCGGCAGGAATTCTCAAAGTAGCAATTTCGAATGAAGCCGCTGGAGAAATTGCACGACGCAGCAGGGGAACACCTCGTATTGCAAACCTTTTGTTGAGGCGTGTTCGCGATTTTGCTCAAATTAAGGGAGATGGTAATATTGATATGAAAATTTCGCAGTTTGCATTATCGGCTCTTAACGTAGATAAAAACGGACTGGATGAAATGGATAATAAAATACTCTTGGTGATCATCGAAAAATTTGGTGGTGGTCCGGTGGGTTTATCAACAATTTCTACAGCTGTTGGCGAAGACTCAGGCACCATTGAAGAAGTGTATGAACCTTTTCTGATAATGGAAGGATACCTTATGCGTACCCCACGCGGAAGGGAAGTAACGCCCCTTTCGTACCAGCACCTCGGAAAAACCAAAAATGCGGAACAGGGAAAATTGTTTTGAGCATGTGCTGAATATAGAAACAAAAAACCAATCTCAATTATGAGATTGGTTTTTTTGTTTACGACTTTAATTTGCAAATCTACAACAGGAAAACTAATCTTCCTGTTCAGTTAAAAATCTTTCGGCTTCCAGTGCAGCCATACATCCTGTTCCGGCAGCAGTTACAGCCTGACGATAAGCTTTATCCTGAATGTCGCCGGCAGCAAATATGCCCGGAACATTTGTTGCGGTTGAATCCGGTTTGGTTATCAAATATCCGGTTTCGTCCATATTCAGTTTTTCTTTAAAAAGATTGGAGTTTGGCTTATGCCCGATGGCCACAAAAAATCCGTCAATATCAATGGTTTTTTGTTCTTCTGTTTTTACATTTTTAACAACAACACCGGTTACAGCTTTTGAAAAACCTTCCTTTTTCCCAACAATTTCCACCGGGATACTATCCCAAACCGTTTCTATGTTTTCTGTTTTTAGTACCCGGTTTTGCATAGCCTTGGAAGCTCTAAGTTGATCGCGACGATGGATGAGGTACACTTTTTTAGCAAGCTTTGAAAGGTAAGTAGCTTCTTCGGCAGCAGTATCGCCACCACCAACCACCGCCACAACTTTACCTTTGTAAAAGAAACCATCGCAAGTGGCACATGCCGAAACACCATATCCATTATATTCTTGCTCCGATGGCATCCCAAGCCATTTTGCCGAGGCTCCGGTTGCTATAATTATAGTGTCGGCAAGAATTTCTTTATTGTCGTCTGTTTTTACTTTAAACGGACGTTGCGAAACATCAACATCAGCAATCTCACCCCAGCGTACTTCTGTTCCAAACCTTTCGGCTTGCTTTTTCAAATCTTCCATCATTGCGGTTCCTGATGTTCCCTCAGGATAACCGGGAAAATTATCGATTTCGGTAGTTATGGTTAATTGACCCCCGGGCTGCATGCCCTGGTAAACAACCGGTTGAAGTTCGGCACGTGCTGCATAAATTGCTGCTGTAAACCCTGCGGGCCCTGATCCAATAATTAAACATTTTATTTTTTCAATATTCTCGCTCATCTTTTTACTGTTTTTCGATTATAAATTTTGCGGCAAATACCGAAAATTATGCCAACTTTAAATCTTTTTAGTATCACTAATTTCAAACACAAATACTGACATAATTTCTTAAAATCAACCTAACCTGTCAGTAATTATCTGCCAAACGGATGGTGAAATACTATTCGTGAATAAAGTGACGGAAGTTTTTCATAAACTGTACACGTTCGTAAGCTGCAGGATTGCTGCTTTTCGACTGGCTCATTTTGCCTCTGAAATCGCTAAGGTTTTCATACCCTTCGTGTTTCATCCATCGGGTCATTTCGTTGAGCATAGTCGAAATATGATTATAGCCGCTTTTATAAAGTGCTGATACAACCTGAACAACATTTGCTCCGGCAAGTATTTGCTTTATCAATGCCTCTCCATCGTGAACACCTGTTGAAGCAGCAAGATCGCAATCAACACGATTTGCCATTACAGCAATCCACCTCAGCGAAACCGGAAGATCGGCAGGGGTACTCAACACATTGGTGGAAACTACCTGGTACGTTTCGAGGTTAAAATCGGGACTATAAAACCTGTTAAACAGAGTTAGTCCGCTAATACCTGTTTTCGAAAGTTTTTGTAGTAATTGGCCAAGGTTGGAGGCATAGTAACTAACTTTTAAAATGATGGGTATATTAACAACTTTTTTTACCTCCTCTACAATCTCAAAATAAAGTTTTTCATTTTCATCAGCCGATCTGGTAAAATCAGTTGGCAGGATAAACAAATTGAGTTCCAAAGCATCAGCACCAGCGTCTTCAATTTCTTTAGCAAAATAGGTCCATTTTTGTGAGGTTACACAATTGATGCTGGCAATAATAGGAATTTGTACAGCATCCTTCGATTCACGAATTAACCGCAAAAATTTCCTTACACTATCTTCTTCTTCCTCTTCGTCCATATAATCGAAGGTTTCGGGGTAGATAAAAGCTCTGGAGGTCATTCTATGCATTGCCTCTTCCATTTCAGCAATTATCTCTTCTTCGAATAGTGATTTCAACACTACTGCACCGGCACCGGCCTGCTCAATTTCTTTAATTTTTTCTACACTATCTGTTAATCCCGAACTTCCAACTATTAGTGGATTGCGAAGGGTTAAACCTAAAAAACTTGTTGTAAGATCAGCCATACTATTCTTGTTTTGATTGTTTACAAATTTTGTTTTAACAAAGCCGTTTCAAAAAATGATATTTATCATTAAAAAGCGGATTTCAAAAATACTCTTTTTTTACTAAAAGCTTTGCCAGGAGTAACTTTATATATTCAAGGTGTAATATGTGGAGAGATAAATAATTTCTCCTGAAACCCTGAATTATATTGTCAGCACAATTTAAACCTCAGGTATTTAATGGCTTCACCTTTATCCCGAAACATTTCTTCGTAAAAAGTTCTGATAGATACAACATCATTGCTTCCCGGATTTTTATCAA
>JAOZRY010000948.1 GCA_029939965.1 Bacteroidales bacterium
CTGATTCAAGAAAATTTGTAACATCCTATGATTTAAACAAAATGGAAGTTATAATCGTATGTACTGTAGTAATAATTTCTGGCTCTTCGCGGAATCGTGTGGGTAAATTCGCATAAAAATTCTTATATTTCTGGAAGCATGCAAGTTAATATTTTTAATTTTAAATATTCTTCATCTCTTAAACCATAAGCTCTTCTCTGGAAAACTCTGATTTTATTATTTAGGCCTTCAACAAAACCAAGAGCTACTTTGTTCTCTGGCTTACAATAAGCAGCGATGCCATCCCAGTGACGATCTATCATTTTGGCAAATTTCTCGTAGGGCTTTAAACGCTTCCATTTGAGTGATGAGCGCCAGTTCTCAAAATACTTTCTCGCCCATGCTTCACTATTATAATCCCACAACTGACTGAATGATTCTTTCAATATATATGCTGTGTTGAGTCGCTTGTTAGCTGCCAATAATACGCGTAAGCTCTTACGACCACTACTTGTGAGATTCTCCTTATGCGACAGCAATACGTATTTCTGCCCTTTTATAAATTTGCGATTACTACCAGATAACCTGGCGTACTCTTTCTTTCTAACAGTATCCAAAGATTCTCCCAAATGACGCAATATATGGAATTTATCGAACAATATAGCAGCATTCTTAGCGTTGTTTTTTGTTGATTTCCTGAAAGGCTTCCACATATCCATTACTGCAAGCCGAATTCTACTGCTCTTTTGGGGGCCTAAGAACTTATAAAATTCATCCATACTCTCCTCCGAGCGGTCCTTACCTCCAAACCATATGGGTCGTTTCTTTTCAAGATCAGAAACTATAATTCGATAATTGTGACCCTTCCGCATAGATATTTCATCTATTCCAACCACTTTAGGTTTTGCTTTTGAGGACCTTCGAAGTTGCTCCTTCATATATTGCTTCTCAAGCTCTTTGATCGTATGCCAATTAAGGTGGTATTCTTTTGCAACATCTTGAATTGTTGAACTCCGACATCGCCTTCCTACCGAGTAGGCAAAACGTTTTGTGTATAGGGGATTATCTGATATAAACTCTAATCTTTCCTGTTTCACTTTACCACAGCGCCTGCAATCAACACGCCGTATTTCAATCTCAAGATATACTCTGCTATCACCGCAAGATAAATCGCGTATCCTGCGCTTTTTTCGATCATACCATGCGAAATGTACCTTGCCGCATTTACCACAGATTGTTTTTTTTTGTTTCGTTTTAAGGTGATAACTTTAGCATTATGGTCACCAAATACGCCTTTAATAGTTTCTTCTACATGGAAGCCTTGGAATTTATAACAGTCACTTAATTTCTTTTTTTTATGAATTTTCTGCATGGCAAAATAATGCCATATTTGTAGTTTCTGTCAATTCCCTAAAAAGCCTTTCAGATAAGTATATTTTAAGGATTATGGTCATTTTCTACCCACTCAATTCCACGAAGACCCATTTATTGTAGCCCATTTTTGTGAAAGAAAAAGAAGCAAATTACACAGAATAGAG
>JAOZRY010000949.1 GCA_029939965.1 Bacteroidales bacterium
TTGGTCGAAGATATGGAATATGATACCTGATCCGGAAACTAGTGGTAGATTACTATAGTTTATCGCATATGAATTGATACTAAAACCAACCATTAATTATCCATTTTTATACTAGATTTCCAGAATTCATCCTCTAAATTTTTTACTTTCGAAATAATCGCTGTACATGTTTTTGTTGATACTTTATCAAACCCACTATCAAGCTGGGTTGCCAAATTTTTCATAGTAAAGTCACAGTTCCTTGCTACATGATTTTTTAATACGCCCCAACATGTTTCTATTGGTTGCAACTCTGGGTGGTACGGTGGGGTTCTAAGAACTTTATGCCCATGCATAGCAGCTATTTCATCAATAGCATAAATTGGTTCTGGTGCCATTTTTTTCAAGACTTCAATCAACTCAGCTTTTAAACAATCATCACGACAATAAACTTTGTTTTGTTCCAGCCAGTCTTTAATCTTTTTCTTGGAGCTTTGAGGTGTTGGCGGTGAATGCTTTGAAAGAATATTGTGATATGAAGCATTGTCCATGATGATGAGCGAATCTTTCGGAATATTAGGAAGAAGCATTTCTGTAAACCATTTCTTAAATAAATCCCAATTCATTTGCCCGTGATAATCTCCAGTTTTTTTTGTACTTTTAAAGACAAGTTTGGCATCAGGCACCCACCCTGAACTGGTTATTGCATTTAGAATTATAAACCGCTCTCCGTTCCCTGTAGGTTTTTGTACCCATGGGCCATCTTCACCATAATACCATATAAAATCATTACTGTGATTTTTGTTTACATATGATTCATCCAAATAAACTTCAGGTTGTCGTGTCGTAGTGGGGTTCTTTTTGTGCCGGTTATTTCTTTTTTCTCTAAGATAACGTTGTCGTGCTGCAACAACATGATTTTTTTCTTTTAGATGTTGAGTACGAGTTCCTTTACCAAATTCAAAACCCCATCTACTGAGGGCTCTGGCTAAAGTGGCTTTATGAAATGACTCATCAGCGTACTCTTCTTTTAAAAAAGATTTAATATCTGCAAGCGTAATATACTCGCCTCTATTATTTGCATTCCGTATGTAAGTACGCACTGCTTCTTGATGTGATGCGCTTACAGCATGAACAGGGCGACCACGCACCCTTGTTCGTTCATTAAGCAAATTGGGATCCTTATTGTAGTTTGCCATAATTCGTTTGACAGTTGCCACACCAATACCAATAGCATCAGCTGCTCGTTTTACACTTGGTTCAGCAGGTTCGATTTTGATCTCATCAAAATATTGTTTTATCGACACGGTTATTTTTTTTATCTCTGGTGTTAAAGGTTTGCCTCGACGTGAAATCATAATCTGTCCTTATTTATGCTGTTAGAATAATAAATAAGGTATCACGCTATATGTCATCAAGTCAAGTATCAATTCATATGCGACGAACTATAAAAGCTTAGATCAGAATGTTGCTGGTAATTTTAAAATTAAACAAGTTTCAGGTTTTTAGAAATGCTTTTTTTTGTGTCCGCATTTTGT
>JAOZRY010000950.1 GCA_029939965.1 Bacteroidales bacterium
TGAAAATGGCGCATTGCAAGATGGTACTCATGAAACAATTTTACGCCTAATTATGGACCCAAAGAATCTATATCGATTGATTCAAGAACGTCCTAGCGCTTTAACTCATAAGAAAAGAAATGAATTAGTCGAGAGGATTCAAATATTTGATAATGTCCAAAGCAGCTTTAAATCAATATATGAAGAACGGTTTTCAATTTATCCACCAGATTTGCATAATGGTTTCAAAAAACTTGATGTAACAAAAATATTCAACCTCATAATCTATTTTTGCTTAAATGGAGTATGGAAAACCAAGCTGAACAAATTGCTTTTTTACGCGGATTTTAAGCACTTCAAAAATAGCTCGTCATCGATTACAGGTCTAAGGTACAAAAAATTTGCCTATGGGCCTGTTCCCGAGCACTACTACCATTATTTTGCGTCACTGCACCATGAGGAAAAGGCAATCAAAGTTGAAGAAGAATCATCCTATAATTGTACCGGAGAGATTTTTACTTCTGACATTGGTCCTGATTTAGGTGTATTTTCTACGGCAGAAATTCAAACAATGGAATTTGTAAAAGACTATTTTAAAGACTTTACGGCTACTCAGATTAAAGATTTTTCTCATGAAGAAAAGGGGTATAAAGAAACAAACCTCCAAGAAATTATTCCCTATAGCCACTCTGACACATTGCAGATATAAAAAGAAGTACTGAGCTGAATCATGATCTGGCAAGAAAGGAACGGATTCAGCTGTCCCTCCTCAAAACTCCATCAAAGCCATAATTTCTATCAGTTAGTCAGCATTATTCCCGGTTGATAATCCAGCCGAAAACCGATACATTTCCTGCTTCAAACAAAAATCTAGTTTTGGAGCTTTCAATATTATGTATCAAATCCTGACAAGGCTGATTGCAATCTTCCTGAAAACTATCCGAGTTCTTTTCAAATCAAAAAACGATCTACTGCTGGAAAACTTGGCATTAAGGCAACAGCTCGCTAAGTATCAGGCAAGGAATATCAAACCCAAACTAACAGACTTTGATCGATCATTCTGGGTGGCGTTAAAACAGGTGTGGGCAAAATGGATGGGCACCCTGATCATAGTGAAACCGGAGACTGTTATTAATTGGCAGAACAGGCGTTTCAAAAGGCACTGGACCAAAATATCAACCAAGAACAAAAAGCTCGGTAGGAAACATATCAAAAAGGAAATCCGAGATCTCATCTATCGAATGGCTGGAGAAAACCATTGGGGTGCTCCTCGAATTTACTCAGAGCTCTTGATGCTTGGGTTTAATGATGTTTCAGAAGCGACTGTTTCCCGCTATCTGCACAGATTCAAATTAAAACATCCAGATACCAGGAAACAACAATCCTGGATGACCTTTCTCAGGAATCATCGAGATGTAATTTCTGCAATGGACTTTTTCATTGTTCCGACCATCAATTTTAAGATCCTGTTTGTTTTTTTCATTATTGATCACAAACGAAGGATCATCAGACATTTCAATGTAACTAGCCATCCCTC
>JAOZRY010000951.1 GCA_029939965.1 Bacteroidales bacterium
CTGATCTCGCTTGTGCTGTGCTGGGTTCCGGCGCGATAAACGAAGGAGAATTACACATTTGCATTGGCACCAGCGGTTGGGTCGCGGGACACGTTACAAAACGTAAAATTAACATCCCGCATTACACGGGCTGCATTGGTAGCGCTTACCCGCAAAAATACTACCTGGCAATGGCGCACCAGGAAACTGCCGGTGTGTGTTTGGAATGGCTCAAAGACAAGGTTCTTTATCATAAAGACCAGCTCATTAAAGAACACCATGTAGATAAGGTTTATGAAATATTGGACAAATTAGCCGCGGAAGTCAAACCCGGGTCGGAAGGACTGATTTTCACGCCCTGGATGTTTGGTGAAAGGTGCCCCCTCGATGATGATCATGTTCGCGCTGGATTATTCAATATCGGGTTAAATCATTCTCGTGAACATATCGTACGGGCAGTGTTGGAAGGTATTGCTTTTAACACGCGCTGGGCGATGGAGACCATGCAAAATTTATATAACGAAGTTGAGGAGTTGAGCATTATTGGTGGCGGGGCAAAAAGTGATATTTGGTGTCAGATTGTGGCTGACATAACAAACAAGAAAATCAACCAGGTTGAAAATCCGCATCACGCGGGCGCCAAAGGCATTGGACTTTTGGCGAGCAAAACGCTGGGATATATTGATACATTTGAAGATATTAAAAAGCATATCAAAATTCGGAAAACTTTTGTGCCGAATCCGGATAATCGGGAGCTTTATGATAATTTATTCAAAGAGTTTAAAAATATTTATAAGCATAATAAAAAGTGGTACGCGCGGATGAATCCATAGCAAGATTGAGAATTTAAATAGTGCCGGAGATTCGCCAAAAAACGAATCTGATTTTATGTGAGAAACTTTTTTTTAAATCATGAGATTCCAGTATCCGCCAAAAATCGGTGGAACTGGAACGACACAACATAACTAATTGTATTTTAAGCTAATAGCTAACTGCTAATTGCTAATAGCTGTTTCAAGTTTCTTGAAAGTTACATAATTACTAATATGGATGACCAATAAAAAATGTAACATTGTTGAAATTTAAAGAGTTACCGCGGTTCGACTCCGCTCTCTGTGAAGAATAAGTTTCAGCCTGAGCCCAGACATGTAGTTTTTCTTGTACTGGTCATTCCCGTTAATAGTAAAATCCTAAAAAAAGTGATCAGCTTTCAGCTTTCGTAACCGATCACAGGGGAGACCATTAAATTAAAATGAAATTGGACAGGATCATCATGCCAAAGGCAGATGCGACTGGGCGCACAGGATTCTCAAGATTAACTGGATTTAAAGTAGATTGATTTTGCAAGTTATTCAAATTTTGTTATTATGTTACTCAATTTAATCCTGTAAATTCAGAATACCCTGTTATCCCCAATAAAAAGAATCGGGATCTACGACCTGTCAAAAAACATATTTGTTAATACCCTGTGATCGGTTACCTTCAATCAGATTTAACAAATTGATATTAATTAAATTATACCACTTTTAATGTAACT
>JAOZRY010000952.1 GCA_029939965.1 Bacteroidales bacterium
GATTCAGAATTTTTTCAATTAAAAGGCCGTGAATATGCAAAGCAATTACTTCGTTTTGAGGGATTCCAAATTTTTGAGAAGGTGGGCACAATTCTTTGGTATACTGAACAAAGAACATCAACAAGTCTTACACCTGAAGATAAAGATTCACGGCTTGAAATAACAGAAGATATTTTGCGTGATCGTCTCTCAAAATGGCGGCAATTCCATCAAGATGTTCAAGCAGGGAGAATAAAAAAGTTACGTCCTGGTCAAAAAGATTTGTATGCGGAAATAGAAAAAGCATTTAGAATTGTTTTCCCTAAGCATGAATTTTCAGGTCCGGTTCCACGTGACAAAGTGGATGATATACTGAAAGAACCCTGGTTCTATCTTTATGACGGTAAAAATCAGTATGAAATTTCTGAAATGTCCGGAGGTGAGCGGGCAATATTTCCAATGCTGGTAGATTTTGCCAGTTGGAATATTCACAACTCAATAATTTTGATTGATGAAATTGAATTACATTTACATCCGCCAATGCAGCAGGCGTTACTTAGAGCATTGCCGAAACTAGGTGATAATAATCAATTTATAATAACCACTCATTCAGATTATATCGAACAATTAGTGCCTGATGCACATATAATACGTTTAGAGGTGTAAGTTTGAGTGTTATCACTGGAAATAAAATTATTTTTTGTGAAGGAAAACAATATAGCCTGGATTATAGTTTACTGAACAGATTAGTAGACACTATTCAGGGTGAGCCTACCATTGTACCCGCTGGCAGTAAATTTACTTTCTCCATTTTTGCTCAAGGTTACTTTTATCCTGATGAAGTATACAATCAAAGATATGTTGTTTTCCGTGATAGAGATTTTGATGCAATACCAACTTCCGATGTTCAGCTACTTAAACTTGATACAATATCAGGCTATAAAAATATAATGTTAACTCATAGGGCCTGTATTGAAAACTATTTAATTGATGCTGATCAGATTCATGCACATTGGTCAAAAAAATACATGGAAAAACAACAATATCCTTCCAAATGGGGACACGGTGATTCTCCGGGGATAGAAACAATTTCAGAATGGATTGAAAACAGTTCAAAAAATATTAAAGATTACCAAGTTGTACGTTGGGCATTATCTGACTTGATTCGAATGAGTAATACACATTCACGACTAAAAACAACATGGACAGGTGCTAGCGGAAAATTGCCAGCCTCGTTAGCAATTGAAAATTGTCAAAATGAAGGTATAAATTTAATTAATCAATTTAGAAGTTCAATTGAATCTGTGAAAGAGGATGTTTTTAAAGAAAGAATTGAGAAATATAATGAGTTATTTTCTGAAACAAACTTTTGGTCTGCCAGGCAATATCTAATTTGGTTTCATGGCAAAGATATTCAAAAAGCAATGCAAATAGCGAAGCCTCAATACATTTCTTTGAAAAATTTCTATCATTCAGCAATTAATAGTATTGACTTGACTCAACATTATGATCTCATGGAGATTAAGGCAAAAGTA
>JAOZRY010000953.1 GCA_029939965.1 Bacteroidales bacterium
CCTTTCTTTTCTTTTTCTTATCGCATTGTCTCCTTATCGCATTATAGCATTCTCTTTTTGTCTCCTTATCGCCTTGTCTCCTTATCGCATTTCATCATTATAAACAAACTTATAGCAGAATAACAGAATCATTAAAATACAATTATATGGAATCTGTAATGGCGTTTTCGGAAATCAAATTACGGATTACCACAGAAGCGCAAAAGCAACCAAAAACCGCTGGCATATACGAAATTGTTCCTACTGTTGATTTTTTGTTTAGCTCTCCCTCAACAATCATTTTCCTCTCTTTATCAACCGGCTCCGGCGAAAACACGGCAGTGAATCCTGAGCGGATATCAAATTTTTGAAGTCGTTTGCGAATATAAAATGCCAACTTACATCCATGCGATTTCGAGATGTCGTTAGCTTCTACAAGCGATGGATCGAACTTGCCTCCCGCACCCATAGAACTTACAAGTTTAAAACGGCATTTAAGAGCTTTAATAATAAAAAATACTTTTGGCGAAAGCGTATCGATGGCATCCACCACATAATCGTAATTATAATCAAGAATTGCTTCCACCCTTTCATTCTTCAAATATTCGTCCACCACAATCAACTCAATCTGTGGATTTATGTCCTTTAACCGTTGAGCCATTAAGCCTGCTTTGCGCTTGCCCTGGGTACTTGTTGTGGCCAGCAGTTGCCGATTTCGGTTGCTCGATGTTACCGCATCCCCATCCACAATCGTAAGTTTCCCAATCCCGGCACGGCAAAGCATTTCGGCGGCATAAGCACCAACACCTCCCAAAACGCAAACAAGCACATCTATCTCCTGTAAAATCTTTACTTTATCAGCACCTATCAATTGCTCTGTGCGACTATTCCATGTTTCCATATTCATATTATGCTCCCAAAACAGCTATTAAAATTATTAAAGATATACTCTTTTAATTCGCCAAGATTTACCTTTTTAATTGAGGCAGCCTTTTCATAAATTTCGACAATGCTTTTTGCAGATTCATCTGTTTCAAGAAAAATATTATTTAGCGGTGTTGCTTCAAAAATTGCGGCTGTTTTTTTTCTATTATCAAATAAATCCTCACCAAACGACAGGTAAAAATTTCGGTCGGTCAATTGCCTTGCAATTTGTAAGTTGCCGTTGAACCCATGAAAAATCAGTTTTACATCTGCACCCGATTTTTTATAAGCTTCAATAATATCAGGATATGTACGTACTGCGTGGATGATTACTGGCTTTTTTAATTTTTTTGCAATCTTCAGGTGAAATCCAAACACCTCCTTTTGGGCATCCATCGTAGCTTTTGCAAACCTGTCGAGACCCGTTTCGCCAATGGCAATATTGTATTTGTTTATCGGCGATTTTCGCAGAAGTTCAAAATCCTGTTTTAACCTGTTATTCGAAATATGCCAGGGGTGCAAGCCAATCGAAAAAAAGGTGTCTTCTAAAGGCAAGGGTTCATCACCTTCCCCGGCAAAAAAATTAATTACAGAAACACAACCCTTTACC
>JAOZRY010000263.1 GCA_029939965.1 Bacteroidales bacterium
CCTCAAGTTTAAACCAAACAATTTTCGATATTTATGCCGATCAGGTTACCGGGCTAAACATCGAAGTTGATGCCACCATCGTTGATGAATCAATAATCACAGTTAATGCCACCATCAACTCTTATGCTGCCTATGCTTCCGGTTTAATGGCAAGGATTGTCGTTGTAGAGAAAACAACCTATGCAAATGTAAGCTCCAACTCCGAGGAGGAATTTCACAATGTTATGATGGCCATGTTGCCAGATGCCACAGGTACGGCTCTTGAAGCGTTTGTACCCGGAAGTCAGGTTGATCTGTCAGAATCATTCGACATGACGACAACATTTATGGAACAACCCAACGACCTCGCTGTAATTGTTTTTGTTCAGGACGATACCGATAAAAGTGTTGTCCAATCGCAAATGGTGGATGTAACAGGGACGTTTACCACCTATAGCGTAACCTTTAACGTAGAAGATTCTGACGGTAATCCTGTGGATGGGGCGCTCATCAATTTCGATATAAATGGCTCGATGGAAACAGAGGTAAACGGACAAGCCATATTTCAGGAAGTTTTTCCGGGAACGTATGATTATGAAATAACAAAAAGTGGCCTGTTAGCCACTTCGGGCATTGTGGAGGTGATTGACGAAAACGTTACCGTTGATGTTGTCCTTCAACTTCCTGACTACTATTTTTATGAAGATTTCGGGGACGGGCTGCCCAACGACTGGACAATATATTCGTCGAGTGGCAATTCGAGCAACCTGTACTGGTATGACGGATTTGTTGTTTTTTGGATGCAAAGCACCAACGATCTGGTTATTCAGCTTATGACCCCCGAAATTAATTTAACCCAGGCCGGGTCTTTGTTTTTTACCGTATTCGATCCCTACATGTCGCCAGGAATTCTTGTTGGCACTGTTTCAGACCCATCCGATCCTGACAGCTTTGATGAGATTGCTTCTTTTGAACTTACTTCATCATCGGCAGAATATGAGGTAGTTCTTGAAGGTTTGTCAATTACTGATTCTTATCTCGCATTCAAATATAATGGCCCTGCAACCGGATATTTTTATTTTGACGATATAAAAATCTCTACTTCATCTACAGCACTTTCAGCCCCGCAAAACCTAACCGCCACAGTTGATGTTAATGATGTACTGCTTAACTGGGATGCTCCGGGTTCAAAAGACTTGCTGGGCTATAATGTATTCAGGGGCGGTGAAGCCATCGGTTATACTGTTGAAACTGAATATACCGATCCCGATTTGGAAAATGGTTTGTATGAATATTATGTTACCGCACTATATGATGAAGGGGAATCCGCCCCATCAAATACTGTAACTGCCAATGTTGGAAATGTTTTGATCTATTGTGGTTCGGAAGGTGGCGGTGGACAGTATTTTACCAATGTAACATTTGGAAATATTGATAATTCTTCCGGATTTGACGGATATGGTAACTATACTGATTTATCAACAAATATTGAACAGGGCGAAACTTACACATTAGATGTTACCATTGCAAGCCCGATAAATGGGAATGATATTGGGGTTTGGATCGATTTTAACCAAGATGGGGTTTTTGATGATGATGAGAACCTTATATGTGAAATGGACAATGGGCTGGGCACATTTAGCTGGGAAATTAATGTTCCGGATGATGCAGCTTTAGGATCAACAAGAATGCGATTGAAGGATAAGTATTGGGAAATGGGCTGCGATCCATGTGGATATACCACCTGGGGCGAAACAGAAGATTATTCTGTATTGATTGTTGAATACACAGGCATCGAGATTGTAAACCCTAAGCAAATTCAAATCTTCCCAAATCCGGCTTCAGATGCCGTTAATATTAAATCAGGAACAATGCTCAAAGTTATCAGGGTTTATAATTATTCAGGACAAATAATAATTGACGGGCAATTGTCCGGTAAGGAACATCAGGTAAATACCTCACAGTTCGAAGCCGGGATTTATCTGTTTTGGATTGAAACAGAAAATGGCAGTATTACTAAAAGGATCATGATTGGGCGATAGTTTGCATTATCGGTACTTTTATTTTTTTATAGCCCGGCGAATGATACTTTTCGTATGGGTTAAATGTATCCCACCGATAGTAGCCATCCCGTGAATCATGCCGGGCATAAAAACCTCTTTTTGAAATAATTAGCACGAAATGAGACTGATTAAGGAAGTAGATTAAAAAAGAGTAGGGAAATAGAAATTACCTATTGCACCAAAATCCCATTGGATTTAGCTTAAAAAATTAATTCTGACACAAATTTAGGAACAGTTTGGGCACATCTTCTTTTTTTATGAATTTTTTAATTTTTGCAGGAATTTTATTTTCTGGTTGACTTGCTCTTTTAAACTCATTTTGTATGATGTCATATTCAATTTCAGCAAAGCATTCTGCTAATGATGCTTTACCGGAAAGAATAATATTCATATATTCAGGGTTGTCAATATTTTTCACCAGAGTTATACAACCTTGCTAAGAGTAATTTTAATTCAGGGTTGCTCTTGTCATTTTCTACTACCTCGAACAATCCAATACCAAAATAAACATGAATCTTATTGTTTTCTGTGTCTTTGTATATTGTGAATGCATTCTTATTATCAGCTCCTAAAATCAGCTGCAATCCTTCTGGCATGATATGATAATTCACTGAATATTGAGTGCGAAATAAAAAATTCTATTTTGCGAATCTTTCGATAGTAACTGTAAATTTACTGAGTTCTGAAATTGCAAAATGTATAGATTGACAGCAGTAAATCTTAAATGATTGATTTACTTGGTATTACTGTGGAGGGAGGGGAGAAATATGAACCCACAACCTGTTCTATATCAACGGATACTGTGATTTTGGTGTAATAGATAAATTCCGGTATTCGTATGCATTTTTAAATCAAACACGCTGAATGTATTATTATTAATTTAGTGTTTGTCTATAATGTCCGATTTCTTCGTTACGCTTGTGCTGAAAACAAACATTTACAAAAGCAAACTCCTTGATATTCAACACTTCGTCCGCCTCAAACTCAGTGATTTCTGACATCCACTTCCTGAAATATGGAGTTTTTCTGTAGAGACTAATTACAGTATAAGAAACCAATGATCGAGAGAAAATGGCAACTTCGTATTTTGAAAAATCATTATTCATTTTTACCATTTCTCTTCATCGAATTCGATTAGATATGTCGAAATTTCAACACCATCAATTGTTTCTTTTTGCTCTTTCACAATTTCAGGGTAAGTAATGTTATTAGGGCAAAATACGAGATAAACAGCAATTTCTAATTTGAGGCTGTTTGCGTAATAAGCCAACTGTTTTTTGCCTTCTTCAAATTTTCCGGGACTGTAGTAATTTTTTGTTTCAATCAAAAATTCGTTGCTACCGATATTAATAATCATATCGGTTTTCCCAAGTCCGGTGTTGGCTTCACGGTAAATTTTTCCTTTTAGCTCGTTTACAATTGCATGAATAAAAGTTTCGAAACTGTAAATGAATGCTGCCTCTTTTATGGATTTGAATTTACCGTTTTCATCCTTTTCGCGATAAGCAGCAAACCCACGTCTTTTTACGTAATCTTTGTAATTATTGATGAATTTGTTGAGTTTTAGGTTACCCATATCATCAAAGTAATCAGGGATGTAAATGGTTCGGGTTATTTGCCCCTGTTCGCCATTCATGTATGGATAAAATGCTTTGTATAATCGTTTTTTGTAAAAAGGTACCCAGAATGTAACAAATCCTTCGTTGTCGTCTTTAATCAAACCATTGGTATGAAGTATTTTTATACTTTCTCTGTCAATTTCAAATGGAATTTGTTCTTCGGTAAATAGTAATCTTTCTACAAAACCCCGGTGTTTTTTTGCTATGTTGAGAATGTTGGCAAAATTTTTATCAATAGCTATACGTAAATACCAATCTTCAACTTTTAAATAATCATCATAATCCAATTTGTTTTTGTCGGGGTTGTTTTCAACGAGTTTTAGAGCAAAGCCATTTACCAGTCCTGGTTGGTTGGCAGTTATTTGGCATATTTTATTTTTTACTTTTTCATCGAAGAGTTGTCCGGTTTCGGTTTCGTGTTGCCCCAGAAGTTCAAAAACCTCATCGTTTGTAAAGAATGGTACATTCAGGTTGTCGGCAATATTATAAGGGCTTGCATTATCGCCTACCATACCCACAATATTTGAAATGCCAACCAGGATTACACTTTTCAGGCAGTGGCTTTCGCGAGAGTGATAGGCATTGCGGATTGAATGGAGAAAATCACCGAAATACTTTTCATTAATACCTTCAATCTCGTCAATAATAAGGACATATTTTTGATCTTTTAAGTTTTCAATCTGGAAAAAGATTTCAGTGATTTCAGATGCTTGTAAATTGGATTCCCAGAATATATTCAATTCATCGGTAAACCTTTCCAGAAATGGTTTTAATGAGGTGTATCGGTAGTTTTCGAAATTGATATGTGCAACTTTGTATCCCTGATCTTCCATTTTTATAGCAAGTTGCCTGAAATATGTACTCTTGCCGGTTTGACGGGGTGCCCAAATATTAAAGTATCGGTCTTTGTTAACAAGGTTGATACCTTCGGCAATTTCTTTTCTTCGCTCGATGGTATAGTGCCGTGAAGGAATATTTGGCCCTGAAGTATTAAATTTTCTCATTATTGTTTTTTATTAAATGCTTTTGTCATATTTATTGCCCCTTTTTAAATACCTGCAATGTACTTTTAGTAATACTTCCTGCTTGCGCTACACCGATTATATAAAACGGTTGTTGTATATCACAAAACCAATTAATAACAATGTGTTCCCTCAATTTGAAGAATATGAATGTGGAAATAATATCTGGCTGCCTTTGTTGAGAGAAAAATTGCTGGTTAATATTTTTTGGTTGAATTTCAATTCTTTGTATGGTTTGTATGATTTTTTGGGGTTCGGTAAATGCAGGGGTATTTTTAATAGTTTGGCCTTGTATAAATAACGGAAAGAGGATAATTATTGTAAATATAAAATATTGTATTACAAACGTTTTCATTATGCAAATATAGTACTTTTAGGATGGCATTATTACTCCATTTCCGAAAAATAATGCTTTCACAAATACTTGTAAAAAACACAAAAACCAGAATTGAATATCAATTCTGGTTTCATCAAACTGTGTTTTCAGTTTTATTAAATCTCTATTCCGAAATAAAAATCTACTTAATAATCACTTTCTCGACATAGTTACCATTTAGGGTAGTAACTTTTACAGAGTACATCCCTTTGCTGAGGTGTGATAAATCAATTGTAGAATTATTGTTATTATCCCGAAATAAAACTTTGCCCGAAATATCGGAAACCAATACTGAAATGATTTGCTCATTAGGTTTTACATCAATATTAATTATTCCGCTTGTGGGATTTGGATAAACCTTATAATCATCTTTTTGAGGTTCGGTAATACCTG
>JAOZRY010000264.1 GCA_029939965.1 Bacteroidales bacterium
AATTCAAATAAAACCGATACCCAACCTCCTCCAATTTCTCGTTTATTATAAGCAGAAAGTCGATTTTATCTTTTACAATTTGCTCTCTGCCGTAGTGTGATAGTGATTTAATAATTTCATATTTCTCATCAATTTCAAAAGGAAGCTGGCCGGCAATGTCAAGAATTTGATTGGGGGTAATAAGTTGAACCGACACGGATTTATCTCGATTAATTTCTGCAAGTTGTTTCTTGTATTTCCTATACATTTCGTTAAGACCGGAAGTAACCATACCGTTCATTTCATCCAGAAACTCAACCGATCCGCCACCATAAAGCTTGCCCGACAACTGCTCCTCAATTGATTTTACTTTGAACAAGTTAACTCCCCGAACTAAAATGTCCATTTCTCCGGTTCGGCTTGTTGCCAAAATTTTGTGCAAAACTACCCCCGAACCATATTCACATATTGTTCCGTCCTTTAGGAAAGGTATCCCAAACATACCGTTATTCATTTCTACTTCCGCAATTAGTTGTTTGTAGCGCGGTTCAAAAATATGCAACGGTTGTATCTCTCCGGGAAATACAATTACGCTAATCGGAAACAGAGGGAAATCATCTATCATTTTCGACATATTGTGTATCTTCAATTTATCATCTGTATTAACACCAAAGGTTTTGTTTTGTTTGTGGGATATAACTTTTGTGTGAAATTTATAAAAAAAGTAACTAATTCAATTTATGATTTACGATTTATAATTGAAACCGTAAAGGGGGAAACTGACAACAAATAATTTAAACAATATGTTGGTTAGTTTTTCAAATAAGAGCCTATCTGTAAAATACATTTCTATTAAAAAGCATAAAAACCCGGACGATTTTTCATCCGGGGTTTTTTGTTTGCAACCTATTTTCCTGAACATTAATTCTCCTGTCCCAACATTACAAAATCGTTAACCTTTACCTGTGTGTAAAACTTACGATTGCCTTCTTTGTCGTCGTAACTGTTGGTTTCTAGTTTTCCTTCCACAGCAATCTGTTTTCCTTTTTTCAGATATTTTTCAGCAATATCAGCCAGCTTTCCCCATATTATCAGGTTGTGCCATTGGGTGTCTGTTACTTTTTCGCCTTTTTTGTTATTGTACGTTTCGGAGGTGGCCAGCGAAAAACGAGCCATTTTATTACCGTTCGATACTTCTTTTACTTCCGGATCCATACCCAGGTTTCCAATTAACTGTACACTGTTTCTTAAACTTCTCATAACTTTATTATTTTAAGATGAATGATTAAATAAATTTGATAATGCAAAGATATGGCGGGCAACAGCGGTTATTCGGTTAATAAATATTTGTATTCGCTTACAAGCGGATATAAACGTTTGTAAACGTTTACAAACGACTATATGAGGAATTTAATTAGTTTTACAAAATAATAGTAGCATGCAATGCTCAAAAAAGAAATGGCAAATGTTTTGCCCGAAAATTTTAAAATAGGTATCATGATGCAAAAAAGTTGTCCTGAATGTAACGAACCAATTATTGGCAGAGCCGATAAAAAATTTTGTTCCGATATGTGCCGAAATGCATGGAACAATAAACAAAAACGAAAAGAAAATAATTACATGCGAAAAGTTAACGGTATCCTTCGCAAAAACCGCCAGATTTTGGATGAACTGATTCCCGGAGATAAACACACGGTTCACAATGATATGCTTGCAAAGCGCGGTTTTAATTTTAGTTTCTTCACCAACACCTACACTACAAAAACCGGAAAGGTTTACTATTTTTGCTACGAAATCGGATACCTCCCTATTGATAATAATTTTTATGCACTGGTTCGAAGGAATGAAAAATAGATTTCAAACTGCAAAACATACCCGGATTTTTGCATTTCGCAATATTGGTTTTTGTATTTCTTTTTAGTGTGAAAGAAAAAGTAAAGGGGTCAAATCACTCTTTTTAAAGATTCGGTTTGTCCCCAATAGTGCCAGTTACAGGCTTTTGATAAGCTAATCCTATTATTTATTTGGAAGAAAAATAGTTAAATTAAAAAAAACTTGTAATTGCGATAGTATAAAGCATATCTTTGCCGCGATAATTTTAGTAAATAACAAGTTTTTTTTAATTTTTATGAAAGAAGGTAAAGTAAAATTCTTCAACGAAGCCAAAGGATTTGGTTTTATTAAAGATTCAGAAACAGACGAAGAATACTTCGTACACGTAACCGGTCTTATCGATCGCATTAATGAAGATGACGAAGTATCGTTTGAACTCAAACAAGGAAAAAAAGGATTGAATGCTGTAAATGTGAAACTTATATAGTTCAAAATAAGTAAAGAAATCCGTGAAAGCTCCAAATTATTATTTGGAGCTTTTTTTGTTTTCATGAGGTTCGTCACATAAATTCAATTATTTTAGTTGCCTGTTCATTAATGTTCAATCGTAAACTAAACTAATTGACTATGTATTACAAAATCTACAAAAGTTTATTATCTCTCCTCGCCTTAACCCTCGTCCTATCCACAAGTGCCCAGGTAGTTATTAATGAGTATTCAGCTTCAAATCTCAGTGGTTTTATTGATAACCATAATAAATATGAAGACTGGATAGAGTTGTACAATGCCGGTAGCTCCAGTGCCAACATCAGTGGTTTTGGTTTGAGCGATAAAATTGACAACCCGTTTAAGTGGGTATTCCCTGAAGGAACATCGATTAATGCCGGCGATTTTATCAGGATATGGGCTTCGGGGCGCAACTCTGTTAATTCGCAAAACCACTTTCATTCCAATTTTAAATTAACCCAAACAAAGGATAATCCAGAGCATATTGTTCTTACCACACCAGAGGGGGTAACCTCAGATCAGGTACAACTTGCGTTAACACAAAAAGATCAATCAAGAGGTCTTTCATTAAATGGTGGAACAGAATGGGTTTTGTTTACAAGTCCAACACCAGAGAATTCAAACAATGATGCAACGAATTATCAGGATTATACCCTAAAACCGGAAATGAGTATGCCCGCAGGTTTTTATTCGGGTGGTGTTACAGTAACAATTTCTACCGAAGAACCCAATGCACAAATATATTATACAATTGATGGTAGCAAACCTACTTCATCATCCCTACCCTATGCTGCCCCAATCATAATCAGTTCAACTACCATTTTAAAAGCCAGAACTTATAGTGCAAATAATGACCTTTTGCCGGGTTTTATCGAATTCAATACTTATTTTATCGATGAGAATCACACTCTGGGGGTTATGTCAACATCTGCTGCTCAGTTAGATGATTTGCTCAATGGCAACCAAAATCTCCGACCATTCGGTACGTTCGAGTATTTTAATGCCGAAGGCGAAAGAACAACATTTGGCTATGGTGAGTTTAATGAGCACGGACAGGATTCGTGGGTACATGATCAACGGAGTATCGATTATATTGCGCGTGATGAGTGCGGATACAATTATGCTATTAGAGAGCAACTAATTCCGTTAACTGCAAGAGACGAATTTCAACGAATAATCCTGCGTGCTGCCGGCGATGATAACTATCCGGGAATAGACACCAGTGCACATCTTCGCGATTATTTTGTGCAGAATACTGCCGAAAAAGGCGGGATGCACCTCGATGTAAGAAAAGGGCATAAAGGACTTCTCTATGTAAACGGACAATATTGGGGAATATATGGTTATCGCGAAAAAGTAAGTGATCACGATTTTACGAATTACTATTACAATCAGGATAAGTATAATATTTACTTTTTAAAACTTTGGGGGTCAAGTTGGGCCGAATATGGTGGCCAGCCTGCATGGAACGATTGGAATGATCTCCACGATTTTATAAAATCTCAGGATATGGCAGATGATGACAACTGGGAATATGTAAAATCGAGATTCGATTACAAAAGCCTGGTAGATTATGTGCACATTAATTCTTTCGTTGTTTGCTCCGACTGGATAAACTGGAATGTGGGCTGGTGGAGAGGTTTGAATCCTGAAGGTGGTCATCAGAAATGGGGATATATTTTATGGGACGAAGATGCCACTTTTGCCCATTACATCAACTACACCGGCGTTCCCGGAATTAGCCCATATACAATTCCTTGTTTTCCCGAAGGCCTGTATAATGATCCCGAAGAACACATCGAAGCTTTAAATCAGCTACGCGATAACGAAGAGTTTGATCAGTATTACATTTCAAGATATGTTGATTTGTATAATACAGTTTTTAAACCGGAAAGGATGATTGCCTATCTTGATTCGATAGAGGAAATGATGGAGCCGGAAATTCATAAACATGTTGCGCGGTGGGGTGGTACATCGCAAGAATGGAAAAATAATGTTAATAAAATCAGGAATTTTATTACGGACCGACACGATTATTTGCCCGATGGTTTTTCATCGTGCTGGGGACTTACCGGGCCGTATGATTTTACTGTAACCGTTGAACCCGAAGGAGTGGGTGGTGTTCATTTGAATTCTCTTGATCTTACAGAATTTCCATTTGCAGGTAAATATTTTGGTGAGATAGATATTTTATTAGAAGCCGTTGAATCGAATCCCAATTATGAATTTGATTACTGGGAATTGAATAATCATGTTGTATCCCCAAACGATAGCACTCGAATTATTACACTGCAATTAACAGAATCTGACGAATTAACAGCTCATTTTAAGCAGCGGCTTTATGTTGACTCATTGGTGATAAACGAAATTAACTATAATTCATCGGCTCTTTTTGAATGCAAAGACTGGGTAGAATTTTATAATCCACACCTTTATGATCTTGATATTGAAGGTTGGATATTTAAAGATAATAACAACGAACATGAGTTTGTTTTTCCCGAAAATACCGTTGTTGAGGCAGGTGGATATTTGGTATTGTGTAGGGATACTGTTGAGTTTATTGCTCTTTTCCCGGATGTAGAAAATGTGTATGGCGATATGGATTTTGGGCTTAGCAGCAATGGTGAATTAATCAGGCTTTATAACGATGAGAACGTTTTGATAGATACAGTTCATTATGAGAACGATACACCATGGCCCTTTGAACCAAATGGAAACGGCCCTACACTGGAACTAATTTTGCCACAATACAACAATGCTTTACCCGGGAGTTGGATGGCTTCGCCCGAACATGGAACTCCGGGGGCTATGAACAGCTATTGGGTTGGAATTTTTAATGAACAATCGCATATTCCCTTAGCGAAAATAACCATTTCTCCAAACCCAACACATACTTCTGCTACCATTAGTATCGAATCTGACTTTGTAATTAGCAGTGGTAATTTACAAGTTTACAATGCTTTTGGCAATGAAGTAATGAGAATAGAAAACATTAAATCAGGCCAATTTAATTTTAGGGTTGAAGACCTTCCCGAAGGGTTGTATTTTTTAAAATTTACTAACCGGAAAAATAATATTGAAGCTACTGGCAAATTGGTTGTTCAATAGTTTTATAAATTT
>JAOZRY010000265.1:0-4132 GCA_029939965.1 Bacteroidales bacterium
AATATTTTATTGGTAGCCGGATAAGTTTCCTCCCTTGACCAAACGACTTTGCACACGTGCGGGATGGCTATCTTCCTTCAATTTGTCCAGTTGGTAGCCCATCTTTGCTATAAAGATTAGCGGTGCTATACACCTATTCATTTTCCGGTAATACATCAATTTGTCCTACTTTACAAGGGTAGCCAAATAAAATATTATGTGTGTCATATCTTAACCTAATAGTCGCGACTGGCAGCCTCTGCATTTATTAATTGAAATCATTCAGCTTCATGTAGCAGCCAAACTTCCCGCCTGTATCAATCCTACTGACTTACTATTTCTAACATCCTGAATTTATAGTCTTTATAAATTTCTCATTTCAGGTTTACTAATTATTAAAACCCATAGTTTTGCCGCGAATTATTTCACGGAATTCCCTGATAGATTCAAAATTATAAAACAGTAAAAAAATCGACGAACATGCATAAGATCAACAAGCATCCGATACTGGAAGTACCTCAAGTTGAAAAGATAAATTTTACTTACAACGGCAAAAAAATTAACGGAGAAAAGGGATTTTCAATTGCCGCAGCCCTTCACCAGGCAGGTTTTCCGGTTCACAGTCATAGTTTGCGAAACCGTAACCGATCGCTGGAATGTGGTATCGGCAAATGTGGTGCCTGCGAAATGCTTGTTGATGGAAAAATAAAAAGAATTTGCATTACTAAGGTCGATGATGTAAAAGAGATAAAAGAGATACCAAAAGATTACACTCCGGTTCCTGAGAAACTTAACCGCGATAAAGCTGTAAATGTGTACAAAACCCAGGTAGCCATTGTTGGTGCCGGCCCGGCGGGTCTGGCTTGTCGCGAAGAGTTGAACAAGAATGGTGTACATAATATGGTGATTGACAACAACGATAAAATTGGTGGGCAATTTTTGATGCAAACACACCAGTTTTTCTTTTTTGAGAAAGAAAAGAAATTTGGTGGAATGCGTGGTTTCGACATCGCTAATACACTTGCCGGTGATGACCATAGCGGAATATTTCTCAATTCAACAGTATGGGATATTCTGGAGGGAAAACGCCTCGCCGTAAAAAACATCAGCACCGAAGAAATATATTACGTTGATGCCGATTTTTTGGTGGTGGCAACAGGGGCAGTACCATTTTTGCCAACTTTCGAAAACGACGATTTGCCCGGAGTTTTTACGGCAGCAGTTGTACAAAAAATGATGAACAGCGAACTGACCCTCTTGGGAAAAAATATACTCACGGTAGGTGCCGGAAATATTGGGTATCTTACATCCTACCAATTGATGCAAGCCGGAGCTAATGTAAAAGCTATTGTTGAGGCGCTTCCAAATGAGGGTGGATTTCCGGTTCAGGCAAATCGTGTACGCAGATTGGGAATCCCGGTGATGACCTCAAAAATTCTGTTAAAAGCCATACCTAACCACGACAATACAGGTATTGTTGGTGCTGTAATTGCCGACTGCAAAAACTTTAAACCCATTGCCGGAACCGAGCAGGTAATTGATGGTATTGATGCCATAAATATTTGTACAGGTCTTGTTCAGGACGATCAACTTTTTATAAAAGGTAAAGAAATATTTGGGCGCAATGTTTATGGTGCCGGCGATGCCATACGCATTGGCGAAGGGACCAGTGCTGTGCTACGTGGCCAACAGGTAGCCTTCGAAATACTGGAAGATATTGGCGCAAGATATGATTATGGCGCTTACCTATCCGTTTCAAAAGAATATATCGATTCGCAACAACATCCGGCGCGTGTAATCGAAGACCCGTTTTTTCCGACCAAAGAGAGAATGACCAAAAAGCCCTTTGTAATTATCGATTGCCTGTATGGCTTTGCCTGCAACCCATGCGAGTTTTCGTGCCCACACGGAGCCATCACCAAAACCTCGACCAGCACAGTGCCCAATCTCGATTTTGATAAATGCATTGGATGTATGCAATGCGTGTATCAATGTCCCGGACTGGCTATTTTTGGCTATAATCTTAAAAAGGATTGGCTGTTTCTGCCCATCGAATATGAGGTAGCCGAAAAATCGGAAGTATATCTTGTGGACAATGATGCTAATAAGTTGGGTGAGGGTGTAATTGAAAAAATTCTGCAAAAGCCCAACAAAACAAATATTGCCCGTGTAAAATCTCTGAATGTACATGGCGCAGACCTGATTGATGTTCGCGGTTTTGTGGTTAAGGAAAGTTATCCCGAAAAGGTTGTACTAAAAGATAACAAAACCGATCTCGTTACAGAACAATTTATATGCCACTGCGATGATGTGAAACTTGATGAAATTCTGGATGTAATTGGCGATCGTAAGTTTATTTCGGTTGATGAGGTAAAACATACCACAAGGTTGGGTATGGGTGCCTGCCGCGGAAAACGGTGTATAAAAAGATTGAGACAAACAATGGCCGGAACGGGAATTTCGATTGTTGGGGAACCTACTCCACGCGGACCACTCTCTAACCAGGTTTCATTAGGCGAGCTTTACCCCAAAAATACAAACGAAAGAATTATTACACACATCAACGGTAACCAGCCCAAAAGGATTGAAGTAAAATCATTTGTTGCCGGTGGCGGAATTGGTGGTAGTGCATTATTCCGTTATCTGGCCGAAGAGGGCATGAAACCTGTGATGATTAATTTTGGCAGGGGGGCTTCATGGAGAAATATTGCCGGTGGCAGGCCTAATTTTAGTTTGCCCGAACTCTCGGAAATTGCCGAACAAAACCTCGATATTTTTAAGGAACTCCATAATATTCATGATATAGATTTCCGACCGATCGACTATATAACCTTTGCCCACGACCACCAAATGGTTAAAGCACTCGAAGCCTCTATGGCCTGGTCGGATGCAGAAATGATAGAACCAAAAGATTTCAGAAACAAGGTTTCACCATTCTTTAACAATAATCTGAACACGTATCAATCGGCATTAATAACGCACAACTGCTGGCAGGCAACCCCCGGAAAAGTTGTTGACCTTATAAGGCAGCTTGGTATAAAAAAAGGTGGCACAATTGAGGAAGATTGCGAACTGATAGATGTGCGCAAAGAAAACGGGAAATACTATGTGCTTGTAAAAACCCACACAAAAGAATACATCGAATACGAAACAGAATATTTTATTAATGCGCTGGGGCCACAAGGCGCAAAGTTTGCTAAAAAACTTGGGTATGAAACAGGAATATATCCTGTAAAGCATCAGGCATTTATCACCCGCCGTCTGCCATTTATGGGTAAAAATGGCATACCATTGCCCATGCTTATCGACCGCCGAAAATATAAAGGTTTTACAGCAGTTTATGGACAGCAGCTTGGCGAAACCGGACAAATAATTGGATGTGCTTCACCGCAAATCGAACCCATGGAAACCGACAAAAACCAAAAAATCAATTCCAAAGATTTTCTTGAAATCGTTTCGGAGGTTTTTGTGGATTGGCTGCCTGAGCTTTCTTCGGTTGGTTTCCAGGCTATCTGGTCAGGGTATTACGTTGAGCCTCGCATGATACTCGATCCTGAAGCCGGATTATTTATCGGCCTTCGCGGCCAGGGCTTCATGCTTGGCCAGTACTTAGCCAAACTTTATGTAGATAAATTGGTTGGGAAACCAGTACCAGCCTACTTCAACAGGCTTACCATGAAAGGAGATGGGTTGTTGGAAAAGGCTTTTAAGTAAAATATTGGGTTTCTTGCTGACTCTGACAGGTAAGCAACGCTGTCAGGTCTATTGGAATTGACCTCGTCAGAGTTCGACGTAGTCGATCCTGACAAAGTCAAAGGGACGAAAGGGGTATAGCGGTGGAGGTTTTCCCAGCCCTATCAGGCGTTGGGGTTTTGAAGTAGGATTGTCTGTAAAAATTCAATCTGAGGAAAAAGTATAAGTATTAGGTTGACAAAGTGTATCTTTGTCAACCTAATACTTTTTAATTATGAAATCGTAAAGGTTTTGTGTTTCAAAAAACCTGTTGAAATCCCAAATGATTTTCAAGTAATTCTACCTGCAGATATATTGGATGCATTGCAATAAAACCGGACGATAGTTTGCTTCTTAGTCTAAAATTAAAACCTTATAGCTCTTTTACCGATGCAGGACATGGTTAGGAGCTGTTTATCGG
>JAOZRY010000265.1:4232-5436 GCA_029939965.1 Bacteroidales bacterium
ACTATTTCGAGGTATAATTCATTTTTCGTATAAGAAAACGCAAACGGCTACTAACCTTGATACTACAACTATTTTGTTTAATATATATGTGCTTTGTTGTGTGGCCGTACATTTATTAACTTATTAAACAATTCTGTTTTTGTAATATATTTATCTGCATCCCATTTTTTATTAGTCATTTGTATTTTTATCAGGCCAAAATAATTTAAAAACCTATCAAAAGTTCGCCAAGAATAACATTGAGATAAATATTTTTCTTTGGGCATAATTCCTGTGGATGTGATATTCTCCATCAAGCCGGGGAATGCTTTAAAATATTTATCAGTATAAAACTGGTCAAGCTGTTTTTCTAATCCGTATTTGTTCAACAAAATCATTGAGAATCCAAATCCAAGTTGTCCAACCCTGTTTTCTCCGAAGTTATCGAAATATGCCCAATTGAATTTAGTTGTATAAGCATCAATAATCGTTTTTAATAGTACATGGTTATTGGAAATTATTATTTCTCCTGTCTTTGTCAAACTAAGCTTTCCATTTCGCTTTTTTGTCAAGCGTGCAATTTCAATGAGAATTCGTGTCAAGTTAATACTTATCGAATCGGCCTCTTTATTTAGTTTAAAAAACCCTGATTCAATATTCCCTTCATTTATAAATCCTTGAGCATAAATATCTAAGACTATCTTTTTTGGAAGAAAACCCATTTTTGTTAGTTTTATCTCCCCACTCTTATTAATTAAGCCTGTTAAATACTTAACCAGATTTAGAATTGGAATTTTTTGATAATCAGAATCCAAAAGTTCTTGCAATTGAATAGGACTATCTGAACCAAAAGTAGAATTTAAAATATGGTGCATCTCCAATGGTGAATACCCTTCAAATTTTGATGTCCCACGATTATTTTGCTCATTCATCAGTTGGTTTAATTGTCGCTGTATATCCTCCTCTTTCATATTTCTATTTTTAAATTTCGCATAAATTGTTTAATTAAAAAACAAAAATAATACTATTCCGCTAAGCATCAAGAGATATAAAAATCTTGTATGATTCAATTACCGTTTTGGTGGTAAACAATGATTCTATTATTCTGTTAATAATGATGAAATGCGACAAGGCGATAATGCGACAAGGCGAAAAGGAAACAAGAAGAGAAGGGGGAAGATGATTAAAGCATTGAATCATTTTAGCATTAAATCATTTTAGCATT
>JAOZRY010000266.1 GCA_029939965.1 Bacteroidales bacterium
GTGTACCACGATGGTGAATAGGGATTCCCATTGTCATCAACAGCATATATATAAGCCTTATCTTTTTCGGATGGCGCAAGGTTAGTATTTGAAATTTCACCATTAAAAACACCATACAAATCAGCCTGCATCCTGTTGCGGGAATATGTAAAGTGCAAGCCACCAAACATTGGAGCCACATGTCGCATAGGTGCTGTTGTACCATCGTTAGTATCTTCATCGCCTTTCTGATAATTGAAATTTGCCCTAAGGCCGAAACCTGCAACAACATCAGCTTCAATGTCGGCCTGCACGCCATATACTACAGCCTTTGCAGTATTCTGAATAGCCTGAACCCGGCTCATTTCACCATCGTACATAATACTGTCCTTTCCGTTTATCGAATAATCACTACGAACCATTGCATCATTGAGTAATGTATAAAAAACAGATACATCAATTTCTACTGATTCATTTATATATTTACTTATACCTAACTCGCCGCTATAAGCATATTCGGGTTTAAGGTTGGGGTTGGGCACAATAACCGAACCCGGCTCCGAATCGAATACTTTGCCAATATCGTCGATATTAGGGGCTCGAAAACCTGTGGAGAAGTTGAGCTTGAACAACCAATCGCCCGAAGGATGATAATTGATACCTGCACTTCCGGTAAGCGCTCCTGTGGAGAGGTTAGTGTTGGTAAACGGGAAAGGATAAAAAGTGGTATCGAAGGTAGCATTAATAATAACGGTGTTATACCGCAGCCCGCCCTGGAAAGTTACTTTTTTATTAATTTTATAAAGGTACGATCCGTAAACTGCAAAAGAATTTAGTGTGGAACCATCAGGATACCGGGAGGCTGCACTTTGGATGTGGCCGGTTTGGATATCCTTTTCGTTACCCTGCGAACCTACTTTATTGAGTTGTATCTCAGCACCATAATACAATATTTGTTTATCAAAAAACTTCTTTTCGAAATCAAAGTTAACCGAAACAAGGTTTACTTTTTCAGTGCGATTTCTCAGAATTAATTCTCTGTACTCACGATCATGCCGGCTCTCCTCAAAATACTGGTGTGCCAGGGTAATCCCAAACCTGTCATACAATTTGGTAGCCTTCGAATTGGTAACGGTTAGATTGTTCATCATCCATACCTGTGGACCATAATACCATTCAGCCGATCTCAGCTTTCCATCCCGGTAACGGATAAGCCTGTCGTACCGTGGATAATCGGATGTGGTTGAATAATGAAAACCATAGATAAAATCCCAGTTGTCATTAGGTTTAAATCTGATTTTTTGCATCAGGTTTAGCATCTGGAAACCAGTTGGAACCTGCACTTCAGGATTAGAATTATGAACTATGGAATCGATGCCATTGATACGCTCCACATACTCCGGCCTAAGATATTCATCCGGGCCATGGTTTCCCATTCTCAAATCATCAAAATCAGAATAGGAAAAACTGGTAGTGAATGCCCACTTATTTAATCCGATATTAAAATCAACATGCCCGGTTTTTTCGCTGTTTGCAGTAGCATACCGCAAAACTGCATTGGCTTTTACCAAAGGTTTTCCGTTAACTTTTAAAATTGGCCGGAGGGTATAAAAGTTCATTACACCACCAATAGCATCGCTACCATAAATTACTGCCCCCGGGCCATAAATCACTTCGGTGGTTCGCAAAGCAAACGGGTCAACAGAAATTACATTTTGCAAATTACCGCTCCTAAAAATTGCGTTGTTCATCCTAACGCCATCAACAGCTATCAATACACGATTTGCAGAAAACCCCCTAATCATCGGGCTACCCCCACCAAGTTGACTTTTTTGTATAAACACCCCTCCTGAAGTTCCGAGCAAATCGGCTGCAGTTTGTGGATTTTGCAATTTAATTTCACCGGGTGAGATAGTTGTAATTTTGTTTGGCACATCGGAACTCTCCTGCTGCCAGCGGCTTGCCGAAACCACCACCTCATCAAGATATACTTGTGATGGCTCCAGTTGTATATTAAAATTGCTCCTTTGCAAATCATCAAAACTCATCTCTTTGGCCTGATATCCAACAAGTCGTATTTTAATATCTTCAGCACTCTTAAAATCCGAAATATCTGCTTCTCCTTTTATGTTGGACATAGCAGATGCATTGAGCGACAAACTGTAAATGGTAACAAATTCGAGGGGTTGCAGAGATACGTTATCCTTAACTATAAGTTGCTGCGCATGTAAGAGTATCCCTGTAAATAGAAAAAAGAGTACTATGCTATATTTTTTTATTTCCCCAATACTAAAGTTCATAATAAATCAAATAATATTTGGATATAATGAGATTATTCCATTTAAATTGTTAACTGATTTAACATAATTTATCCAGCCCCACAGCAATTCAAAGAAACCCAAGAAATGGGGAAACCTGAAAAACGATCAACAATAAAATTAATATGACAGCAGCTTTTTTCATTAGTCGGCAAAAGTAACGAAATCTGGGTTGAATAATTTTTACAAATCAGAACAATTCGCCTTTTGACAAAATGTAAGAGGTGAATTCTTTAAAATTATTGTGGTACATTTAAAAAAAACCGTAAAACAGATTTTTGAATTATTGATAGAATGCTAAATATCAATAGCCATCATTTCTTTTTCAGCTTTCTTTTCATCTCATTCTGTTTTATAGTATTTTTGAAGCAAACAATTCTAACCATGAACAGCAAATTTACCTTCTTGATAATGTTGTTTCTTTTTATCCAGGCTACAGTAGCTTCCGATTCTGTTTCAGGGAATGACACAATTTTGATTCAAAAAGGAGCATATTATTCCAACCAACTGATGTACGACAGTGCAGAATATTATTATTCAATGGCCATCCGAACAATTAATCCCAAATTAAATCCCGAATTATATTGCAATGTATCCAACCAATATGCAGCTTCTTTGTTTTGGCAGGACAAACTAACTGAAACAGAACCAGTATGCTGGGAAAACCTAAAGAGGTGCAACGAATTGCTTGGGCCATTACACCCTGAAACAGCAATGGCACACATTAATCTTGGGGCATTTAAATTTGTTGCAGGGGGTTATGGTGTTATTACCGAACATTTTCTTTGCGCAGCACATATTTTCGAGCATAATTTTGGCGATGAACACCCAATGGTGGCAAAAGCTTATGAGTGGTTGGGGACAACACATGAAAAAAAATGTGATACCTTAGAAGCAAGAAAATATCTATGGAAATCGTACGGGATATGGAAAAAAACAAAAGGCCCCGACCATCCCGACCTGGCCGAAATTTACAGATACATGGGATTGTACCTTAAACGATTTAGTAAGCACGATTCGGCATTAATATGTTTTTACAAGGCTAAAGAACTTTTCGATAGCAAATACGGGCCGATCAATTTTCAATCGGTAAAATGCCTGAACAATATGGCCGATATTTATGCAGAACGTGACCAGGCAAAACTTGTAGATTCGATATATAACCATTGTTTGTATTTGATCGAAAACTTTAAATCGCCAAACAGGTTCGCCCAAATAATGACTTTATACAATATAGGTGAGGATTACAGGGAGAAAGGCAATTATCAACAGGCACTTAAGTATGTGCATAAAATCCTGCCGCTGTATTTTCAGGATTTCAACAATGAAGATGTTTTATCAAATCCCGAAAATGTTACAGAATTACCCTACTATGTTGTATATCTGACAATATTGTTCAAAGCAAATACACTACTAAATTGGTATCACTCCGACACTTTGCACCAGAAAGATTACAATCTTGCCGTTTACAGGTGTTATGAACTGATTGATCAGGTTTTGACTGAAATACGAAAAAGAATAACTAACCTCGATAAATCACTTGAATATACGTCTGCTATTTCCAGTCTATATTATGCTTTTGCCTACAATGCCATGGAAACATTTTTAAAAACAAATGATACCACCTTTGTTTCAAAAGCACTGACTTATATCGGTAAAAACAGCCACCTTGGGAAACCGCAGGTTTCAGACATTGATTTAATGCTTACTTATGGAATTCCGCAAGCTGCTATTACAAAAAGAAATGAATTAAAAAATGAGATCAATCTTTTGGAAAACGAATTGTTAACTTCAAAATCATCCATATTAAAAGACAGCCTGCAGCAATGCCTTAACCTAAAAATGATTGAACTGGAGGTTTATCACTACAATATTTCACAAACATACCCTGGCATAACTTCAACTACTAAACCTGATCGGGAAATTTATATGGAACAAATTTTGAAAAAACTTGGCAGTAATACAACTTTACTAATTTTTACTGAAAAATGCTTCGATTACGAATCAGCACCAGATGAGATTACGGTTATTGGTATTTCGGAGGATGGTATTAAAACGCATAATATAGATGGGAGAAATGCATGGCAAAAAATCAATGAGCTCTATAAAAACATTTCGGATAATGCGGCGAATAAAAATATTGAAACATTAACAAAAGACCTTTATCAATTGTTTATCGATCCATTTAATGGGATGCTTAAAAAGAATATCATCATTATTCCATCGCAACATGTTAGTCTGATTCCTTTTGATATTCTTCCCGATTTATCAAAACAGGAGGCCAAACTTATGATAGAGACCCATACTATTTGGAAAGAATTTTCGATACATACTTTTTTAAATGAAAACGACCGAAAAAAAACTCCTGCAAAACTACTGGCCGTTGCCCCCTCATTTAATAATAAGCAAACCCAACAACTTGCCATCCTCACCAAAAGAGATACGAGTATGATAAACCTGGCGGGGGCCATCAGAGAATGTGAAAACATAAGCAAGATTTACAGCTCGAAACTTTTAACAGGGTTTTCGGCCACAGAAGAGAACTTTAAAAATCTCTGTCCGGCTTATTCAATTATCCATTTGTCAACTCATGGAATTCCGTTCGAAGATGATGAAGATATGATACAGCTTGCCTTTAGTGCTACCGGTAACGATTATGAAAGTGGTTTCCTTAATTTTTACGAAATACTCAACCTCCAACTCCGTGCCGACCTAATTGTGTTGAGTGCCTGCAAAACAGGAATTGGAAAAATGAACAAAAGCGAAGGGATTGTAAACCTTGCCTGGGCATTTAAAAAATCGGGTGCCAATTCGGCGGTTACCAGCCTTTGGGATGCAAACGATTATGCTTCATCACAAATCATGATTAAATTTTATAAATATCTACACACCGGTTTTTCAAAGCCCGAAGCACTTAGAAAAGCAAAACTCGATTATCTGAAATCTAACGACAAACTGATGAGCACACCATATTTTTGGGCCGGGTTTGAGTATTGGGGCAATGAAACAGGTATAAGTCCCGATAGAAACAGTTGGAACATTTACCTGACAATAGCATTTTTGTTCTCTTTTATTATTGTTATGGTGCTTGGTGTGCGTTGGCACTTACATCGGGCATGAACAATAAA
>JAOZRY010000267.1 GCA_029939965.1 Bacteroidales bacterium
TAAGCCAACTCGGAAATTCAATTGCCATGAAACAAAAGATTGTTTTGGAAAAACGAATCTACGAACCTGAGGACTGGCCGGATGTGAGGGCTGCCGTGAAAGCCCAGAATGAGATGGCTGAAACACCAGTGGTATTGGTGAAATAATCAACTTTTCTTTTTGCAAAAAACAGAACAAACACATATGCTGAAAATGAAAAACTGCGACAACTTGTTGCAGAAATTCCCAGGGGACAAAACTTGTTAATATTAACGAAAGCCAAAAATGACAAAGTTATTTTCATTATTAGTTCCATTATTTTTTATTTTCACAATATATGGACAATCAAATTTTGACTCTAAAAAACTTAACCAAAATGAAAAATTATCTACCACTAAATGTATTGATTCTTTAGAAATTAAAATTGAAGATTTTTATTATGGAATGAATCCTTTAGAAATTATACAAATTATGGGCAACCCGGATTCTATTGATAAAGATTTCTATACAATTTCAGAGAACTGGATATACTCAGATATATGTTTTGGGATTTCAAATGACCATGTTTATTACATTTCTACCGAATCCGATAATTATTCAACACCTTCTGGAATTAGGACAGGATTAAGTATTTTAGATGTATCAAATATACTCAACAAGGATATGAAAGGATTAATTAAAAATAATGAAATTCAATTTGTTAATTGTAGTTATGAAATTTATTTCATCTTTGAATTTAATTCGTCGAACATATTAGAAAAATTAGAAATAGGAATAGATTTACCAGAAATATAATTAGAAAAAACGAAGCACAATAATAACAAGGATTATAAGCAATGCAGGGCGAAGTAGTAAACTGAAAAATCTGAGAATGGATAAAACCACAAAACATATTAAAGTTAAAGAAACCATTATTCACATTACCCAGCATAACAAAAAAGACTACATTAGTCTTACTGATATGCTGAAACATAAAGAAAGTGGAGGCCTGATTTTTAAATGGTTGAGCAATAAAAATACTATTGAATTTCTTGGAGTTTGGGAGAAAATTTATAACCCTGATTTTAATTACACCGAATTCGGTGTAATTATGCAAGAAGCCGGTGTAAATAGATTCACAATGTCGGTTAAACAATGGATTGAAAGGACAAAAGCAATTGGTATTACAGCTAAAATGGGCAGATATGGTGGGACATATGCCCACAAAGATATTGCTTTTGAATTAGGAACTTGGATTAGCCCCGAATTTAAGTTATTGGTTATTAGAGAATTTCAGCGATTAAAAGAAATTGAAAGTAATCAATATAATCTCGAATGGAATGTAAAACGAATTTTAAGTAAAACCAATTATTATATACATACTGACGCAATAAAAAACTACATATTACCCGAAAAAGATTACAATAAGGACAAAGAATGGCTGATTTACGCTAAAGAGG
Source organism: Bacteroidales bacterium (assembly GCA_029939965.1). GTDB lineage: Bacteria > Bacteroidota > Bacteroidia > Bacteroidales > 4484-276 > SABY01. The sequence continues at coordinate 1,419 of JAOZRY010000267.1, forward strand.
CTGATTTATTAAATGTAGCTTTGTTTAAATGCACTGCAAAAGATTGGCGGGATGCCAATCCTGAACTTGCTAAAAAAGGTATGAATATCAGGGATATTGCAAGTATTAATGACTTAGCTGTATTGTCTAATCTTGAAACTTTGAACGCTGAAATGATTACAAACGGCAATGAAAAAAAATAAGATATAACAGATTAAAAGAAATATCTGAATATCAACTATTAATAATGAATGGAAAGGATTTTATGAAAACTTTAAAGAAATTAAACGATACAGTTTATATTGAAAATCAAGACAAACTGAATAGATAGAAAATAATTAACCAAACAATACCATATCAATAATGAAAAAACTAATAACAATCATCACTTTTACAATTCTTTGTTCGGCTGCTTTCAGCCAATACGAAAATGCTGATGCCGTATTTGAAAAGGTTACCAAAGAGTTTACGCTCAACGCAGATGGCAGCATGGAATATCATTATTTCAAGCAACTGAAACTTCAGACCCACATGTCGTTTAACCGATTGTATGGTGAAACATTCATTGTTTACAATCCCGATTTTCAGGAGTTGAAAATAAATGAGGCATATACCGTGTTGCCCGATAGCACCAGGTTAAAAACCCCTGACAATGCTTTTAATGAAGTATTGCCACGATCGGCAGCACATTCGGCTACCTACAATCATCTCAGGGAAATGGTGGTAACCCATACCGGTACAGAAATCGGGGCAACAATTATCTTGGATTATACTATTGTCACAAAAAATGGCTACTGGCCCGCATTGATGGGAAATGAAGTGGTTCAGGAACCCTCCCCTGTTAAAGAGATGGAAATAATAATTAACGTGCCCGTCGATGTTGAGCTTCATCATAAAATGTTCAATTTGCGCACGGCACCTGAGATTGTTGTGCTGGGGGGCCAGAAGGTTTTCACCTGGAAATTTGGCGGCCTGAAAGCTGCCCCCAAAGAGAGGTTTAGGGGACAATGCCTGCCGGGCACACCACGCCTGACCTTTAGTACAGCAAATAACATGAGCGATGTAATTGAGTGGGTGGCCATGAAATTGCAAACCAAAGGCGGTGCCACTACCGAATTAATTGAACTTGTCGAAAAGATCAAATCAGAAGAAAAAGATGAAACAAAAGTGATGCTTGCATTGCAAAAATATGTGGTCGAAAATTTGGCCACCGACAGGGTATCGCTTGCCGAAGCGGGTTTTAATGCCAGATATCCTGAGCTGGTTTGGCAAAGCAACGGAGGTAGCCGGTTTGAAAAATCGGTGATGCTGGCCACACTGTTAAACCTGGCCGAAATAAATGCAGTGCCGGCGTTTGCCGCACCACAAAAGATATTCGATGCTAAAATTGGCGACCTGTTTATTTTTGAAGATGTTTATGTAAATGCCACCACAAAAAGCCATGGCGATATCTTATTGTCGGCAACCCAAATTGATGATCAAGCACTCCAGTACCGTTTGGCCGGCAAAGTTTTGATCCCGCTGCAAAGAAGCCGTGGCGAACTCAACGAAATGAAACTAAATCATACGGATAATAAAATTGCATTTGAAGCAGAGATAAAAATCGATGATTCGATGCATTTGTCAGGCAATGCTGATATTGAATTGCTTTATGCCGTAAACCCATTCCTTAAACTAACTGTGGGTGCAAGTTCATTCAATAAATTGGTTTCCGGAAATCTTGTTTGTAAGAAGAAAGGTTCTGTAAAAGTAGCGAATAGCAATCCGGCAAAATCTGAGATTACCGTTGACTTGAAAAAGGGCCAACCCTTGCCACAAACGGCCGGCTATTATAGTTTGGAATTACCAGAAATGAAAAACGGCTTCGAAAGCTTCCATATTTCCTATCTCGAAAGCACACGGCTCGATCCTTTTGTATTGCCATTCAGCGTACAGGAAAATTATGAGTTTTCAATAGAAATACCCGAAGGTTATGAATTTGTGAGCAAAAAGGTTAAGGTCGGGGCAAAAAACAAAGCTGGCTCCGTAATAATTACAATGTTGCCCAAGGGAAATCAAATGGAGGTTACACGTGAATTGCATCTCAACAATAAGTTAATTGAAGTTACTGAATACAATGATTTCCGTGAATTGGTAAATACGTGGCTTGATGAAAACCTACGCAAGGTAGTGTTTAAGAAAGCTGTGGATTAATGGTGGGGGTAAACTGACCACAGAGACACAAAGGCACAAAGGAAAGCTATAAAATACGACAGATTATGATCATACCTCCATACTTAGAAAAAGGCGACACCATTGGCATCGTATCCGCGGCAAAGAGCATCCCTGAAAGCAAAATTGAAAATGCAATCAAGGTTATCGAAGATTTTGGTTTCAAGGCCAGGCCCGGAAAAAATGTAACTTCCGTTTACCACCAATTTGCCGGGACTGATGAAGAACGCGCCTCAGATTTCCAGGAAATGCTGGACGACAGTGATGTAAAAATGATTTTGAGTTCGCGTGGCGGATATGGTTCTGTGAGGATAATCGACCGCCTGGATTTTGATAACTTTTTAAAATCCCCCAAATGGATCGTTGGCTTCAGCGATATCACCACATTCCATTCACATCTCTTTTCCGTTTATGGGATTGAAAGCCTGCATGCCACCATGCCATTGAATTTCCCTGAAAAAGGAATGGAAGACCTTTCGTTAAATTTGTTGATGTCGGCAGTGATGGGCGAAAAGTTAAATTACGAAATTGATGCCCATCAATTAAACAGGCCCGGAAAAACTGAAGCCCGGATTGTAGGCGGCAACCTGGCGATATTGTGCAGCATGCTTGGCAGTCGTTCCGACCCTGATACCGATGGGAAAATCCTTTTTATAGAAGAAGTGGGCGAAAACCTCTACCGCCTCGACCGCATGATGTGGACCCTGAAAAGGGCAGGCAAGCTGGGCAACCTCGCAGGATTGGTCGTTGGGGGCATGACATACATGGAAGATAATGATGTGAAATTCGGCAAAAGCGCACAAGAGATTGTAGCAGAAGCAGTATCGGAGTTTGATTTCCCGGTATGTTTCAATTTCCCGGCAGGGCATCAGGATGAGAATTATCCGTTGATCATGGGGAGAAATGTGAAGTTGGATGTGACAGTTGATCAGGTAACCCTGAAGTTAGCCACAAGATAAAATAATATTCTGATACCGATCATAAAATGATAATATTTTTTGTTACTTTGCAGATTATGGATTTTTAACCAAATATGAAAAAAAACAAATTAATAGCACCATTCTTAAAATGGGTTGGCGGAAAAAGACAATTAATGCCAGCTATTAATGAATTGCTGCCCAAAAAATACACAAATTATCATGAACCATTTCTTGGTGGGGGAGCATTATTATTTAACATTCAACCAAAAAAAGCAGTAATAAACGACTTTAATGAAGAACTCATTAATGTTTACAAAGTCATAAAAGACAAACCCGAAGAATTAATTGCAGACTTAGAAACTCATAAAAACGAATCTGACTATTTCTATAATATTAGAGCATTAGACAGAGAAAAAGACTTCGATAAACTTTCTGACATTAAAAAGGCTTCAAGAGTAATTTATTTAAACAAAACTTGTTACAACGGTTTGTATCGTGTTAATAATTCAGGAGAATTTAACTCACCTTTTGGTAGATACAAGAATCCAAATATTAGAAACGAAACTACAATTAGAGCGGTCAGTAAATATTTAAACAATAATGAAATTACAATATTAAATGACGATTTTGAAGATGTTCTAAAAGACATTAATAAAGGTGCTTTTGTATATTTTGATCCCCCTTACGCTCCAGTTTCTCAAAGTTCAAATTTTACAGGTTATATTCAAGGAGGTTTTGACATTTTCGACCAAATTAGGTTGCGGGATTTATGTGATCAATTAAACAAAAAAGGTGTCAAGTTTTTACTTTCAAACTCTGCAACGCCATTAATCGAAGATTTATATAAAAATTACAAGATAATTTATGTTAAAGCAAATCGATCTATAAACTCAAATG
>JAOZRY010000268.1 GCA_029939965.1 Bacteroidales bacterium
CTGCTTATAATAAACGAGAAATTGGAGGAGGTTGGGTATCGGTTTTATTTGAATTAACCCAACTTGCTATTTATGTTTTCTAACTTATTGGGCACAAGGAATATGTAGTGCATAATAATATTAAAAATAAAACGCAAGCCCCAGATTGGGATTAGCGAAAATAAATTCTGTTTTAAACACTGAAAAAGGTTTATCATTACCTTTTTTAAAATGTGCATTGTATTCAAATCCAAGAATTTGTGCTTCGACACCGAAATTTTTTGTAATATTTAAAATTACTCCCCCGGCAATTTCCCCATAGTATTCATTATAGTCATCAATTCTTCTACAATAATCATCATTATCACTTCTCTTTAAATTACTTGAAAATTCACCTCCAAGTTCAGTGTCGATATAAAAATGTAATTTACCGGTAACGGTATTTTGAAACCTTATAAATGTGGCAAAGCTATAAAGGCTGCCATTTACTGCACACTCTTCATATTCTCCTTCCCATTGGTAATAATTGCATGGAGAATTCTCCATGTATGTAAACCCGGTTTTAAACCCAATGGTAATTTTTCGGCTGACCATTATTCCAAATTTTGGTTCTATTTTAATAGTTAAACTTTCCGTTTCTAATTTATGGTATTGAGTATCGTCATAAATTTTTGTAGAATTAAATGATATATTGCCCCCTAACAGATATTTAGATGATCGGGTTTTATCAGGTTGGCTTTCCTGGGCATGAATCGTATTTATTAAAAGCACAAACATGAAAGATAATATATACTTATGTTTCATAATTCAAGGTTTAAGTTTAAATGGAATTTATGATTTTCAATTAATATCGTCCGATGCTCCTCAGAAATAGTACTTCAAACCAATATTTGGTTTTACAATATCATAGGTTACATCGAAAATTTTGTAAAGCACATCTGTGTCTTTAACTGTCCTGTTTTCGTATGACAGCCCGGCTACTTTTAGTTCGATGCTAAAGCTTTCGTTTATAAAATAAAGCAAACCAAAATCTACTTTTGCAAACCATTCTTTGATCTTTTCGCTCTCTTCATCCAGTAAATAGTATTTCCGTCCAATGTAAGGTTCTATATAATATTTAAATTTGTTGGTTATCTTGCCATTGTACCTAACGAAAATCATTACTGATAAGTTTTTATCTGCATTTGTTTCATACTTTGATTTATCATCTTCAACAAACATAAAGTCAAAAGATGCACCAATAGCAATGGAATTGGAAACAAAATACCCAAAAACCGGCTTGATATTGAAGGTTAGTTCTTTCTCCTCATATTGGTAGTAATCATTAAACATGCTGGAGTTAAACCCTAAGTTGCCACCAACCATAAATTTGTTTGAACGTACTGTATCACTCTGGGCTGAAACGTTAACACAACAAATCAGTATAACGGTAATTAATAATAGTTTTCTCATATTTCTAAACCTTTAGTAATGTTAATTATTATTATTGTTTTTCATACATCTTACCTGGCAATTTAGCGGATAATCCAACCAATCAAAATCATATGATTGATAATCAATATCTGTTTCATCACACCAAAGTTTTAAAGTATTCATAATTGCAACCAAGTCTGGGAAATGATGGTGAAACATAAATGATGATGAAAAAACTTCAGCATATTCTTTGTTAGAGTGATTAGGAAAAAATCCCATTCCACTTTCATTGCTTGCAAACTCATTTGGACTTTCCCAATATTTTGATCCAAAAATCATTAGTTTACCTCCGGGATTTTCACCAAGATAACTCTCCAGATATTCCCAATCATCATTTGTGGGAATATGCCAGCCTGAAGGACAAATTCCTTGAGTTCCAGGTTCATATGAATAATTCATCATTTCACCCCAATTATAAAGAGCTCCGTATTTTTCGCAATTGTCAGGATTGTTGTCAAGACAGTATTTTTCAATTATCCCATTATTACCTGGCTGAGTGGGATGACTAATCATAGTTCCAACATCAAGTGATTCACGCATCCAGCATTGATCTCCAATTTCAACAGAATGGTAAACTTTGCCCTCGTAGTAAAATTCAGCGTATTCAGGGCAGCCAGGTCTTTCAGTAACAAATGTTCTTATTTCACCTATCACTGAATCTTTCCCATCAGAAACTTCAATCTGCCAATGATAAATTGTCCCTGGTTCCAGTTTCCCTGATAAGTTAATCTGATTTTGATCGTTATTTTTCTCAATGACAGGAAGGTTATTAAACTGACTTTTTTTGCCTAAATAAACATTGCACCATAACACATCCTTATCCATGTCGGATGTACTCCATTGTAATATCCCATTCAAAGGAAAAAAATTGGTACTATCCTCTGTAATTAACTCAATGGTTGGCATCTGGTTTGATTTGATGCAACGCACACTATATGCTTCATTCAGCAATGCAATCTCCTTCTTGACACCATATTTGTCATACTCTAGCAAGAAATACTCATTTTGATTTTTACTCCAATATAATCCTTGCAAATTTAATTGGTCATAACTTCCTGAAGCATTTTGAAATCCACCGGGTAAAGCTGTAAAACCTGAGGTATTTTTACCGGTATAGTGGCTAATGTACTTTTTCCAATGTTGAAAACCAAACTCTTTTAATTCCCTGCCGGGATAATCTGAGAAGTTTGCTAATAATGTATCCCAATCGCTATTGAATGGAACATGCCAGCCAATCGGACAAATATCATTTTTTTGGGCTTGCTCGTTAAATTGAATTATTTCATCCCATTTATAGAGTGCTCCATAAATATTGCAATTTTCAGGATCATCATCATAGCAATATTTTTCGATGATTCCATTATTTGCACTTGTACTGTCGTGCTTATATATTTGTGACCCTACATCAAGATTTTTTGCAAACCAGCATTGTTTGCCTATTTGTACGGTTTCATATCTTTTGCCCATATAGTCAACGTAAGGTTGCTCCGGGCAATGCTTCAATTCTTTCCAGTCATCTGTCAAGATTTTATCGCAACTATAAAAAATACACATTGCAAATGCCAAAAGACTGCTAAATAATAAAATAATTTTTTGTTTCATTTTCTTGATATTATTCATTTTTAATACATCTTACAGAAAATCCATTATACATTTCACGGGCATAGTATTCTATTGTATTGCTTTGATACAACATCATAAAGGATCGGTGCGAATTGCACCACCACGTTCCTATAATACCCACATCTCCAAAATCATCATAATTTTTATACGCTCCAGGTAAAGCAGTAAAATTATAATCGTCAGAACCATTGCAAAAATTGTATTCATCATCAAACCAATGTTCATATCCTTCTTCTTTTAATTTTTCACCGGCAATATTGAATCCACCACAGAATTGTGCCAGTTCATTCCATTCTTCTTCAGACGACAAATGCCATCCATCAGGGCAGGCTGTAAGTGCTGCAGGATAATTATATAGCACCCCGTACTTTTTATAATTTTGAGTGCTTTTTGCTTCATCAACATCAGTTCCTGAATAATAAATTACATAATAATATGGGTCTGTTGTAGATATTAATTCTACTGGAGATACTGAAGGCAACCACGCCAAATTTCTTTGAAGCCAACATTGGTTGCCAATTAGTACGGATTCATACAAATTTCCATCTCGCTCGTCAAGCATGGCTCCATTATGCATGTTGATAACTTTTGGTACTGAATAGTACCCTTGATAATGGGCAGACAGGCGGTAAGAATAGATGCCATCAGTGCAAGATTCTAGCACAATACTGTTATCTTCAACTGTATGAACATCACCCACTATGGCAGCCACCTGAGTCCAGCCACCATTATCATAAGACCTTTCAAGAACATAACCATCAAAACCTTCTACATCCATTTCCCAATTAAATGATACAGAATTTAAGGAGTTTATTACATAATGCTCACTTTCAGGTGTTGGTATCTCCGAATTAAAATCAATAACCAAGGGTATGGATTCAAATTTTCCTTTATAAGCAAATATTCCATAAGTCATCAATGTATCAATTTCAAAGCTCGTATCTGTGTATGATTGATCAGTTATATCAGACAATAATTGCCAATCCCCGTCTTTGTATTTTCGTTTAACTTTATAACCATTAATCGCAATTACATCATTGTAAGTCCACGAAATGTCAATTTGATTCACCTTTGGTCTTAATAGCATTGGCGTTTCGGGAGGATCAATATTTAAGAAAAGAGGCATAGAGTCTTTTGCTGAATGATATTCATCAACGATTGTGTAAATCCGGTACATCAATTTATTTGTCCAAAAAACGTTCGTGTCGATAAATTCAGTTTGATTTGGCTGAACAATAGCATATTTTTCTTCCCAATTTCCGTCATCAAATTTTCGGTCAATTGCAAAGCCATCCACAAATTCACAACAATGTTCCCAGATTATTTTACATGAAGTATTGTTGGCCATTAATTCAACTGACACAATTTTTGGAGTTTCAATCACTACTCTTGTTGTCAGTGTCTGGTAATTAGATTTCTCATCACCTCTGAAAGCATATATCCTATAAACGTAATCATTTGCAGGATTTGGAATAAGATTCCTATCCTCCCAACTTCTGGATTCTTTTGAAAGAATTTCATATTCATTTACCCATGCAGCTTTTCCAACTTTTCTATCTATTTTAAAACCATCCAAACTACCTGATCCATAATAGTCCCAGGTGAATTCCTTTTCAAAAATACCAATATCCTTAACCCAAAAGTTTTGGGGAACCCATTCCTCTGGATTCAGATCATCTTCCTTTTTACATCCATAATAAAAAGTAGTTGATAACAGGCTGGCGAAAAATACAACGGAGACTATTAGTTTTTTCATAAATGTGTTTTTTTTCATGTGGTAAATGTAATAAAAAAATAATTTCTTCCCAACCCAACCACAACGAAACCCAGTTTTCGTGTAACGAAAGTGTGGTTTATGCATATTTCCAAATATAGCATTATCATTAATCAAGCATTAAAACTAATACTTATCTTTTGCTTCTTTCAATGATCCTTTTTCAATCCAACGTTTGTATTTCGAGATAGTTTTTGGATCGGTTATCTCTTTACAGCTTATTGAACCATTCTTTTGTAAAACCACATCAAAATGTCTATCATTCAAGGGAGCTATAAAAACATCATCGCAAAAATTTCATGAACTTGATTTCAGGCAATAATCTAATGCTAAAATAAAAAGGCGTAAATCACGACTGGGAGAATATTGTAAGAATTATGTCAACTCAAAAAATACAAACAATAAAACTACCCACAAACAAAAAAGTAATGCACATAAAAAAACCATCAAGCCCGATAATGGAAGTCAGGCAAATATATGACGCAACTAACTGCGAAAACACACAACCGGCAGTGAAAAAATATGTAGTGTACCACTAATTTTGCAAACGCTTGATACGAGGGAAGCTGA
>JAOZRY010000269.1 GCA_029939965.1 Bacteroidales bacterium
GCCTGTTTAATTAATGATGCCGATTGATTAATCGAAAACCTGCCGCATGAATTAAATATTTTTTGAGTATCGCTCTTTGCAATCCTGTCTCCTTCATCTACATCATCGGGGCCTCCCACAATAATTATTGGTACATCAATCATCCGGCACAAATCAATGGCTTTATCCGAAGGTAGTTGCTTGGTTATATGTTGCCCGCCTATTACAAATGCAACAAACCCTTTATCGAAATTTTCAGGGAGATCATCCGTGTTTACCTTGTCTTTTTCTGATATAAAATAATCCAACCCTTTCTCATCGTTGGTTACACCAAAGCTACGAACTGCCTCAAAATACCGATCAACAATATGTATGTCAGGCATTCTGTCGATCTTAAGATTTACAAGCATCCATTTTTGAAAATTCAGTTTTGAAAAAGATGTGCTGTTTATTCCAAGCTTTCTTCTCACAGCAAAAGATCTCAAATTTTTATGGAGATCAATAACATGGTCATAGTTTTCGTTTTTCAAATCCACCAAAATTTCATCAATATCCTTATGTATAGTAAAAATTTTATTGAGGTATGGATTGGTTTCAACAACAGGGAGAAATTGTATTTTGGTAAGAAAATGCACTTCACATTCATCCTCCTGCTGCTTGAGGCATCTGATTATTGGTGATGTTAAAACAATATCTCCGATGGAGCTGAGACGTATGATTAAATATTTTTTCAATTATTATTTTTTGCAAAAATAAAAAAAAGCAGCCTCGGGTAAAACATCTATTTTTGCCGAATGATTTTAACAGATACTCATACACACTTGTATCTCGAACAATTTGATGAAGATCGGGAAATGGTTGTTAAGAGAGCTATTGATAATGGCACAAAATATATGCTATTACCAAATATCGACAGCAAAACCATTACTCCCATGTTGGATCTTTGCGCTGCTTTCCCAAAAAATATTTTCCCAATGATGGGACTTCATCCCACAGATGTGAAGGAAAACTACCATGATGAGCTACAAATTGTAAGATCGCATCTGGAAAATGAAAAGTTTTATGCTGTTGGCGAAACAGGAATTGATTTGTATTGGGATAAAACCTTTATCGAAGAACAAAAAGCAGCTTTATCCATGCAAATTCAAATGGCCAAAGATTTCGGGTTGCCGATTGTTTTGCATGTAAGAGAATCGTTTGATGAGGTTTTTGAAATCATCGAAAAAACTATTAACGATAAACTTACGGGAGTATTCCATTGCTTTACCGGAACCCGGGAGCAGGCTGAAAAAATAATTGGCTGGGGTTTTAAGCTAGGAATTGGTGGAGTGTTAACATACAAAAACTCAGGTCTTGATAAAATAGTTGAAGCTGTTTCTCTCGATCATATTATTCTGGAAACGGATTCGCCATTTTTAACACCAAAACCATACAGAGGGAAAAGAAACGAAAGCTCGTACATAAAATATGTTGCCGAAAAACTATCTGAAGTTAAAGGAATCCCCATCACGAAAGTTGCAGAAATAACTACACATAATGCCGTTGAACTTTTTAAAATCCCTTCGGATAATTGATAATCAACAATTAATCACAAACTACCAACATCTAATAAATCAAGAATCGACCCACAATGAATTCAAAAAACCACTCCTCAATTTTGGTTATCTACACAGGCGGAACCATTGGAATGATCAAGGATCAGCATAGCGGCGTACTCAAACCATTCAACTTCGACAATATTTATGAACAACTTCCGGCTCTTAAACTCATCGACACAAAAATTGAAAACTACTGTTTCAATCCTGTAATCGATTCGTCGGATATGAATCCTGCTCATTGGCAAAAACTGGCACAGGTTATCCTTGATCATTACGAATCTTATGATGGTTTTGTAGTGTTACATGGTTCCGACACAATGGCCTATACAGCCTCCGCATTAAGTTTTATGTTCGAAAACCTTAACAAACCCGTAATATTTACCGGGTCACAATTACCCCTTGGCATGATAAGAACAGATGGAAGGGAGAATTTTATTACATCTATCGAAATTGCAGCAGCTACTGATGATGATACTCCAATTGTTCCTGAAGTAGCCATTTATTTTGAAAACCAACTCATGCGCGCAAATCGCACTATAAAATATAATGCAGAGCATTTTGAAGCATTCCGGTCACCCAATTACCCATTACTTGCAGAGATTGGGGTATATATTAAGTACAGACACAATTACATAAAAAACCCAAACTTTAAGAAACTAAGGGTCAAATCAGGTTTGGACAATAATGTGGCTGTTTTAAAAATATTTCCCGGTATGTCAGAGCATTATGTTTCGGCTGTTTTAAGTACAAAAAATCTAAAAGCACTGGTTCTCGAAACCTATGGTTCAGGAAATGCCTCTACCGAAAACTGGTTCATAAACACCCTAAAACGATCAATAAGTAATGGTTTGATAATACTAAACGTTACCCAATGTCAGGGAGGAGGTGTGGAGATGGAAAAGTATCAAACAGGTATGGCACTGAAAGAGATAGGTGTTTTGAGTGGGTACGATATAACCACAGAAGCTGCTGTTACAAAACTAATGCATATTTTAGGTAATAATAGTTTGCCGGAAGAAATAAAAACAAAACTTTTGACTAACATTAGAGGGGAAATTACATTAAAATAATTTCTTTTGTCAGCCTTCAGCAATTATTCATTTTTTAAGTTTTGACCTGCAACAAATTAGAATGGTTAAAAAAAAAAGCTATTTTTTTGTATTATCCAATTTTTATCTACTTTAGCCGCTCGAAAAAACTGAGAGAGTTCTTTGAATCATAATCCGGGAGAGATGGCCGAGTGGTCGAAGGCGCACGCCTGGAAAGTGTGTGTACGTCACAAGCGTACCGAGGGTTCGAATCCCTCTCTCTCCGCCGAAATGAAATTTATAATTAATTAATAAAACAGAAACAAATTTAATTTTAATCAACAAAGTAAACCATGAAAAAATTATTTGCTTTATTGACAATTGTTACAATGTTGTCCTTGGGCTTTACTACATTAATGTACGCCCAAAATGAGAAAGGAAATCCAGATGAAATGGCACAAACAGACACTACTGCCGTTGAAGAGGGTATCGTAGAAGAAGAAGCTGTTATTCCGGCTTCAACTTTAGCTGATGAACCCGTAGCCGAAAAAGATTTCCAACAGGTTCTCAAAGAAAAGTTTATCGAAGGTGACTGGAAGTTTATGGGTATCGTACTTTTGACCCTGATTTTCGGTTTGGCTTTGGCCATCGAAAGGATCATTTACCTGAATCTTTCAACTACCAACACCACCAAACTACTTAATAAAGTAGAAGCAGCTCTTGAAACCGGAGGTGTTGAAAAAGCCAAAGAAGTGTGTAAGGACACTCGTGGCCCTGTAGCCGGCATATTCTATCAAGGTCTTGATAGATATAACGAAGGCATCGAAATTGTAGAAAAGTCGATTGTTGGGTATGGAAGTGTATTGATGGGGCGTCTTGAATCAGGATTGTCCTGGATTTCGCTATTTGTAGCACTTGCTCCAATGCTTGGTTTTATGGGTACTGTAATTGGTATGATTCAGGCCTTCGATGATATTGCTGCAGCCGGTGATATTTCTCCAACTGTTGTTGCTTCTGGTATTAAGGTAGCACTTCTAACCACAGTATTTGGTCTTATCGTTGCTATTATATTGCAGATTTTCAACAACTACATAGTATCAAAAATTGACAGCCTTGTTAACAACATGGAAGACAGTTCAATTTCCTTTATTGATATTCTTACAAAATACAGAGCTATTAACAAATAAGAAAATAATACAGCAATGAAAGATAAAACAGCAATTATACTCAGAATTTTTCTTGCAGTACTGCTGGTGATCTCTGCCGTATTGTTTGTGATATTTTACACTCAGGGTGAAAGTTTTACTGACACCGTTATGGTATGGGCATACATCCTACTGGCAATTACAGTTGTAATTACGATAGCATTTCCAATATTCTTTTTCATCAACAATCCTAAAAAAGGCCTGACTGCAATTATAGGGTTAGCCGGATTTGCTTTGTTGTACGCCATTGCGCATTTTACAATGGCATCAGGAAGCATAGTTGGTGATGTGTACGAAAAATTTGAAATTAATGAAGTAACATCCCTCTTTATAGGTTCTATTCTTTATATGACCTACATTCTCGGAGGTTTAGCAATACTTTCGATTTTTTACGCAGGCATTTCCAGTTTATTTAAATAAAAGGAATATAGTCGATGGCAAGAAGACAAACACCAGAAATAAACGCAGGCTCAATGGCTGATATAGCTTTTTTGCTGCTGATTTTTTTCCTTGTAACCACTACAATGGATGTGGATACAGGTATCGGCAGGAAGCTACCACCACCGTTAACCGGCGATGAAGAACCACCAGACATCAATGAACGTAACATTTTTACCGTACTTGTTAATAACAAGGATCGTTTGCTGGTTGAAAAGAAACCGTGTGATATTACTATGTTGAGGGAAAAAGCAAAAGAATTTTTGGCAAACCCTCAAAACAAAGAAGATCTTCCGGAAAAAACATTAAAAACCATCCCTCCGTTAGGAAATATTATGGTCTCGAAGGGTGTAATTTCGTTGAAAAACGACCGCGGAACTTCTTACAAAATGTATATTGCCGTGCAAAATGAACTTGCAGCTGCAATTAACGAACTCAGAGATGAATTGGCAATGGATAGGTTTGGTAGAAAATATTCGCAATTGTTAAACGAGAATCAAATTAAAGCTATTCAAAAAGCTATCCCTGTTGCTATTTCAGAGGCTGAACCCGAAGATATAGGAGGAAATTAATATGTCAAGATTTAAAAGAAATAAAAAATCAGGCGTTCAATCCATTAACACCTCTTCGCTTCCGGATATTATCTTTATGTTGTTATTCTTTTTTATGGTTACAACTGTAATGCGTGAAGTAACATTAATTGTTAAAATTGTTCCTCCGGAAGCTTCCGAAGTCCAAAAACTTGAAAAGAAATCTCTTGTTAGTTACATATATATTGGTGAGCCAAAAAAATCGAACCTTTATGGTACAAAGCCACGTATCCAGCTCAACGATAAATATGCCAGGGTAAATGATATTCCTGCATTTGTTACTACTGAGCGCCAGGCACGCGATGAAGGCGATAGAAAGTTTATTACCACATCACTTAAAGTTGATCAAAACATAGGGATGGGTATTGTTACTGACGTAAAGCAAGAATTAAGAAAATCAGGAGCATTCAAAATCAACTACTCAACCCGTAAGGTTGGGAAAATTAGTTTTGGGAAACTCTATTGATTTTTTGTTTTTATGGTTAATAGGTTGAAAGGAGCGCTTGGTTGGTGCTCCTTTTTTTTATATATGAAATTACGTAAACACCGTTAATTTCTACTAAAAAAAATCCTC
>JAOZRY010000954.1 GCA_029939965.1 Bacteroidales bacterium
TTTTAAACTCATGATTTTTTTTGTAGTTTTAGGGTTTCGCAAAAAACTGCTTTTAACATTTCCACCTCTGGGGCGACGTTTAAATTTCCATGTCCGCATCCAGAATAAAATTGTTTGAGGGGACACATCCATAAGCCTGGCTGTTTCCCGGACTGAATTTTTTTGGTAGTAATACAAAACATACACACATTGGGAAACGTATTTATGACCATAGCCTCGGACCAAAATATAAAGGCAATCTCGAAAATTAAAATTAATCAGAGTGTCTAATTTTTTGAAGTTATAATTCATCAATATCCCTCCCGGCAACAAACATTGCCATGGTTAAAATCCCGAGGAAATAACCACAAACTAATGCAAGGAAAATAATCATATATCCTCCGTTTCTATAAATAAAGTCATTTGGCGATCCTCCTCGGCAAATCTGCGGTCCAGGTCGTGAACTGTTTTCCATCCTCTGAAACCTCTGCTCCCCCCTAAAGCTGTATCCATTTTTAACATGCGTGTCCATAACTCAGGTCTGTGTTTCCTAAGTTTTCGGTAATCTCCAATCCGTTTTAACGGGCAGCAAAAACAAGAGACCCTACCAAACAATTGATAAAGCCCACCCCAATCAAAGCCTCTATCATAGCAATATTGCAAGGCTTCTTTTTCTGATACGTCATATTCGATTAACGGATATCGTTCTGGCCATTTATTTTTTTGTTTTACAGGAACTCTTTTAGCCTCATCTGCTGCAAAACCTATACAAGAGATAAAGTTTTCTTTAGATTTGTAATATTTTTTAATTGTACTAAGTTTACAGCGAGTACACCACCGGCGAAATGGGGACGGCCACCCATTGCCAATTCGGTGGATTACATTTGTCCCTCTTTTTTTACCGGGTATTTCGATAATAGGTAATCAAAAGTTTGTGGGGGATGTAACCGAATAATCTCTATTCCTACATATTTTTCAAGTTTGTCGATATGTTCCAGCATTTCAGGAAATTCCCACCCAGTATCAAAAAACACAATAGACTGAATATCCTCCCCACGCTCTATCATCATAAGCAACATTGCCGTTGAATCTTTTCCACCAGATAAGGAAATTATGTTATTTTTCATACACCCTCCCTTCCAAATGCTACCAGCTCATGCCGGCCCGATTTGCGGATCAATTTGATAAAAACATTTCTTTTAGCTAATGTGTCGAATCGTGCAAATTTTTCTTTCGACCCATATTCCCTGTCCAGTATTAAATATTTTACGTAGTAACCCATTTTTCGTATCTCCTATATGCCTCGATATGAAAATATTCATTGTCGTGATCATCAAACAAATCCATTGCCCATTGTACTCGCCGTAAAACAGGGTCCAGGTAGAGCCAGTTGGATGGTTTCATTGATGTTTCCTCCAAGCCAGAAGGGAGTTATAGCTATAGAAAACAGGGATATTTAATTTTGTCGCCCTGGCAATTTCCGCATCAACCCCACCACCATTACCGACCCCTGATATAACAT
>JAOZRY010000270.1:0-2533 GCA_029939965.1 Bacteroidales bacterium
AAACCCGCAACGCAATAAGCATTTATGTGGATAATTCGTTTAGCATGGAGGCAGCATCAGTGGATGGCTCATTGCTCAACAAAGCACTTAACAACGCTCGTGAAGTTGCCAATGCATATAAAAATTCCGATAGATTTCAATTGCTAACCAACGATTTTAAAGGGCGACATCAGCGGTTTGTAAGCCGCGAAAGTTTTTTGGAGTTGTTGGATGAAGTTGAAATTTCGCCCATTACGCGTAATATTTCGGATGTTTTTGTAAGGCAAAACGAAATGCTCAACACAACGGAAAATGGTTCTAAAACGGTTTATTTTATTTCCGATTTTCAGGAAGCGATATCTGATTTCGGAAATATTATCCCCGACACTTCCATTACTGGATATGCATTGCCGGTCGAAGCCATTTCTTTCGACAATTTGTACATCGACAGCATTTGGTTTGAGTCGCCAATTTACAGGGTAAACCAACTGGCAAAACTTACTGTTCGTATTGTAAATACATCGGGCGATAATTACGAAAAAATACCGGTGAGGATGCTGATTAATGGTGTACAAAGAGCTATTGCAAGTTTTGATATTGAAGCAGGACGAGAAGTAGAAATCCATTTGCCGTTTACCAACAACGAAACCGGTTTGCAATATGGTGAGCTCGAAATTACCGATTACCCAATTACTTACGACGACAGGTTTTACTTTTCTTTTGAAGTTCAGGACGAAATACCAGTTTTGGCTATAAATGCTAATAATGAAAGCACTTACCTGAATTCGCTTTTTGGAAAAGACTCAACATTTGTTTTCAATAACGTAAAAATAAACCGCCTTGAATACAGCACCTTTAGCCAAAACAATCTGATTATCCTCAATGGTTTAAATGTGATTTCATCGGGGTTATCGCAAGAATTACGGAGATTTGCCGAAGGTGGGGGTAGTATTATATTTTTTCCCGGGCAAACCCCCGATATAGAAAATTACCACGAATTTTTTCTAAACATGGAATCTCCATGGCTTGCAACCAGAGATACCTTTCTAACCCGCATCAGTAATATCAATCTCCAGAGCAATTTGTTTGATGATGTGTTTGAAACGATCCCCGAAAACATTGACCTTCCGGTTGTACAAGCCTATTATCCAATTCGCCGTCAAACCAACTCGATGATGGAGGTGCTGCTCGAAATGCAAAATGGTGAAATTTTTCTGGGTAGCGAACCCGTAGGTCGTGGCATGCTTTATATGTTTGCCACGCCATTAGATGTGCAATGGACTAATCTGCCTAAACACGCCATTTTTGTTCCCACATTATATAAAATTGCATTACTTAGTCAACCATTTACAAGGCTGTATTTTACTACCGGAACCAACGAGAGCATTACCATAAAAAATAGTGGAACTGATAGCGACCGGATATTTAAAATAAAACGTCTCGAAGGTGATTTCGAAATTATACCCGAAACAAGATCCATCGGATCGCAGGTAAACATTTATACTGGTAACGAGATAAAAGAAGCCGGAAATTACAATGTGAATTATAATGGTGATGTGGCAACCGCAATTTCTTTTAACTACAACCGGAAAGAATCGGATTTGCAAAGCATGTCGAAATCTGAGCTTAATAAACTTTTTACCGATGCCGGACTTTACAATTTTACGGTGCTAAACGAAATGAAGAACAGATCGCTTACTTCGGTTATTTCCGAAATAAATACCGGCGTAAGGTTATGGAAATTATTTATCATTATTGCTTTGGCATTTCTGTTGGGTGAAGTGATTTTGTTGAGAATTTGGAAATAAAAGCCAAGTCTGATTTATTATTTATGATTTATTATTTATGATTTATGATTTATGATTGAAACCGCAAAGCGGGAAATTAACAACAAAATATTTAAACAACATGTTGGTTACTTTTCCAAATTAAAAGCCTGAAAAACCTATTCTTTTTTTTGCTATTAATTTTGAAATACAACCATAAAAAATATTGATACCATGCGAATAAAAGCCGAAGAATCTATTGGATTGATCATCGATATGCAGGAGCGTTTATATGCACACATTCATAATCATGAACAATTAACAAAAAACACTACTATCCTCATCGAAGGGTTGAAAGCAATAGGTGTAAAACTAACAGTAACCGAGCAATACACCAAAGGCCTCGGCATAACAATACCGCCATTAAAAAAGCTTCTCGATAATATTAATTTCATCGAAAAACAATCATTCAGTTGCTGCGATGAACCTGTGTTTTACGAAGAACTTGCCCTTGCAGCTCCTCAAACAGTAATTATTGCAGGCATCGAAACACACGTGTGCGTGTTGCAAACAACCATCGATTTAATCAATAGCGGTTACAAACCGGTTGTTGTTGAAGACTGTGTAGGATCGCGCAAACCAAACGATAAAACCATGGCCATCGAACGAATGCGCCAGGAAGGTGCTGTAATTACTACTTATGAGTCTATCCTTTTCGAACTACTCAGGCACTCAGGTACTGATGCATTTAGGAAGGTATCGAAACTGGTGAAGTAATATGAACAAAA
>JAOZRY010000270.1:2633-5406 GCA_029939965.1 Bacteroidales bacterium
ATTTTGCATCTTGAAGACATAATGCTGTCGATGAACAGAATTGGAGAGTATATTAATAATATTGACTTTAAGCAATTGCAAACGTATATGTATAAATTTAGTAAACAACTATTTTCCTTGTCAATACCCGGTTTTTAATTTTGATTTGGGCAAAATAGAATCCTGCCTCTATATCCTTTATATTAATATCGGCCAACACATCTTGCGGAAAATTTTCTGTTACTACTCTTCCTGAACGATCAACAATCCTAATGCTTTGAATTAAATACGGCGATTTTATTTTTAAAAACTCGTGCGCAGGATTAGGGAAGATATCAATATCCAAATTTGTTAATTCTGCTTCATTCATGCCAATAGGAACATTGGTATTATAAAAAATATAATTACCTTTTCCGCTGTCCCAGTTTGTTATAACCATGTCGGGATTGGGGCTGTGTATAAATTCTATAACATAAATGTCGTTGGGGGCAGATGCCGGTTCTGCAAAGCTTATCCAGTTTTTATTAGGCACATAGCAGTAGGCTTCGGGCGAGAGTAAAATACTGTTTTTATGAATACTGATAATTTTTTCGATAACATGATGTGTATATAAATAGATGGCATGTGATTGATCTGCCAACGGGGGAATAAAATTTGTGTTGGCTACTAAATTTTCGCGACCAAGATCAGCAAGCTGAATAGCTTCGACCACTGAGTTGGTATTTGTTGCAAAGGCAATGTTGTTTTCGAATGAATATTGAGTGCCCATAATAATTTCAACTGGCTCCCACCAACCACCATAAATGATATCCAGATTTCCATCGAGATTTACATCTGATAAAAAAATACCCGATCCATATCCTCCTTGTGGCGATGACCACGCAGCATAACTATTTACAGGCCAGGAACTATGGAAATCGTATAATCTAACCTTACCATCGCCGCCAAGCTGATTGTTTCCGGTAGTAACAAAGCCAGGATGCGCACTTGCCCAAATAAATCCAATATCGAGAGAGTTATTATAAGTAAGTGCTTCTGATGATTGCCAGTCGGGATCCTGGTCGATCACACCTGAATTATCGGCCAGAAAAATTGAGCTGGGATAATTATTGCCGACAAACACCAAATCGAGAAACCCGTTTTTATCCATATCAGCAAACTCCACATCCATTGCTCCCATCAGGTTGGATGATTCCCAATCGGGAGTTTCATTAAATTCTCCATCATTATTTAAAAATACTTTTCCGTAATCCCAAATATCGCCATAAGATTCGCTGGCAGCAACCGCCAGATCAAGATCACCGTCTGCATCGGCATCGCCCAGGGCACAACTGAAAGTATAAAATTCGATAGATTGGAATGATGGTGCACTTTCCAACTCACCACCGGTGTTGTAATACACCTTAACTTTGCCCGGTTCCGAAAAGCCTGCTTCGCCAATATATACCGATACAGCCACATCGATCCATCCGTCTTTATCAATATCGCCAACCGCACAATGGCCGTGGTAATCAATATCTGATGAACTCCATGATGGTTCAGCAGGGAATGTACCATCACCATTATTATAATATACCACCAGGCTTTGCCGCTGAATGTCGTTTCCGTTGGCTGCAACAATATCTTTCCATCCATCACCATTAATGTCGGCCAAACCCAGCCCGGTAGCAATATGCCCAAGGGGAGTCGATTCCCAGTCGGGGTTGTGATTATAAGGAATGTTTTGTGCGGAGAGTGCACACACATAAAATATTATCACAAGAAAAAGTGCTGTTTGTTTCATAATATGAATTTTGGCAAAAATAGGAAATTTCGATTATACACACCAATCCAAAATCTTTTTTATACTTTTGACACTTCATAAAAACAAAACACCATGAATAATAATCTTGCCGTGCTAATTGATGGCGATAATATACCTTCGGCATACGTAAAAGAGATGATGGAAGAAATTGCCAAATATGGAAATCCTACCATAAAAAGGATTTATGGCGACTGGACAAAACCTGCACTCTCAAAATGGAAAACGTTGCTTTTGGAAAATGCAATAACACCCATTCAGCAATACGGGTACACCACCGGAAAAAACGCCACCGACTCGGCCATGATAATCGATGCGATGGATATACTTTATTCAAGCAAAGTAAATGGCTTCTGCATCGTTTCGAGCGATAGCGATTTTACTCGCCTTGCCACCCGGCTACGCGAAGCGGGGATGTTAGTAATTGGAATAGGCGAAAAGAAAACCCCTAACCCTTTTATCGTTGCTTGCGATAAGTTTATTTACATCGAGATTCTCAAAAATCAAACGATTGATAGTGAACAGGAATCAACCGGAACAAAAAGTGAGGTAAAAGATAATTTTGATAAGATCACCTCCAAAGATATCAAATTAATAACCTCAACTATCAACGATTTGGCCGATGATGATGGCTGGGCTTTTCTCGGTGATGTGGGTGGGCTGCTACAAAAAAAACAACCCAACTTCGATTCCCGAAACTATGGATTCCCAAAACTAACGCCACTTATCCAATCTACAAACAAATTTGATGTGGAGTTTCGTGAAAGCCCCGGCAGGCGCACCAAACTGATTTATGTAAAAACCAAAGTAAAGAGCCGAACCAGGTCAAAGAAATCATAAGCCATTAGTACATCGCATTTACAAAAGCAAACTCCTTAATTTTCAACACTTCGTCCGCCTCAATCTCAGTAATTTCTGATACATACCTCCTATTGTAAAGTCAGGGCTTGACTTTAAGTCAAACCCTGACTACTACTGATTTAGGTGCGTTTC
>JAOZRY010000271.1 GCA_029939965.1 Bacteroidales bacterium
CAAAGGTGTTGGTGCTTACATTGTGGGTTTCGCTGTAAACAATTTCGCCATCGGGAGCAGAAGAACGAACGTTCATTTGCAGTGATAGTTCAGTATCCGCCAGAATGTTGCCATCGCCATCGCGGATTACAGTTTGGTAATTGATGCCCTGTGGGGCTTGGGCAAAAATGCCCGCTGTTGCAATTATTGCAACTAGCAATGTTAAATAAATTCTCTTCATAATAAAAAATGTTTAAAAGATTAATAAATAATTGATTAATAATTTATTTCGCCTCACCCCCGACCCCTCTCCAATTTGAAGCACAACTGCCCGGGATTTAGAGGTGTTTTCTTTTCTACAAATATTTTGGTGGCCCTGCTTATTAACGTTTCCATGTCCTGCCGGACGATGGAAAGTTTCGTTACGTGCTATGATTTTCCAACGTCCGTAGGACTTGGAAACGTCAAATTATTAAGGTTTCCCCGGATATCTCATATTAACAAATCATTAAATTTAAGCCAAAAATTTTGCCAGCCTTCCGAAAAGCAACTTATTTGCATTCTATAATAAGTTGACTTAACGCACGTAAAAACCGAATGGATTTTTTTCAGATCATATTACAGATATTGACTCTTGCCGGAGCATTGGTTCTGTTTTTATATGGCATGAAGATTATGAGCGAATCTCTGCAAAAGCTTGCCGGCCACAACATGCGGAAAATATTAGCAAAAATTACTTCCCGGCCGGGGCGTGGTGTTTTAACAGGATTTTTAATCACAGCAATTATTCAGTCATCATCAGCCACAACGGTAATGTTGGTGAGTTTTGTAAATGCCGGGCTAATCTCGTTCACCCAATCGATTGGTATTATATTCGGAGCTAACATCGGAACTACTGTTACTGCATGGCTAATCTCATTACTTGGCTTCAACACCCACTTTAGTTTATATTCCATCATGCTCCCGGTGATTGCACTCTCATTACCATTGTTTTTTTCGTATAACAACAGAAACAAGACTAAAGCCGAATTCATTATCGGATTTGCACTTTTGTTTATTGGCATTTTCTTTTTCAGGGAAAACATTCCGGTTATCAACGAAAATTCTGAATTCTTCCAAAATTTACAATTCTTCGATAACAGTTTTATCAATATCCTAATGTTTATCGGCCTGGGAATATTAATAACAGTAATTTTCCAATCGTCGAGTGCTACAATAACTCTAACAATGGTATTGGCCAGCCAGGGATGGCTTTCGTTTAGTGCTGCCCTAGCAATGGTAATTGGCGAAAATATTGGAACCGCAGCCACAGCAAATTTTGCTGCTATAGTTGCAAATCGTTCTGCAAAACGAACGGCACTTGCTCATCTTCTTTTCAACGTACTCGGAATGTTATGGATATTACCGTTTCTTGGCCTTATTACCTCATCCCTACAAAATGCGTTAAATGGTATTTCAAATAGTGCCGTTAGTCAAATTGTTTTTGGAATTTCAATCTTTCATACTGGTTTTAATGTTGCAAACGCAATTGTATTAACCCTGCTTTTTATCCCTTTCAAGAAACTGTGCCTAAAATTACTACCAATTGGAAATGAGTTGAAAGAAATATTTTCGCTTAAATTTATTGATAATAATTTACTTTCAACCTCCGAACTTTCTATTTTGCAAGCCAAAAATGAAATCGCTTATATGGGGAAACGGGTTACCATACTCTTTTCGATGATTCCTGATTTGCTTCTGGAAAAGAAAGAGAAAAAATTTGCTAAAATATTTGATGAAATTCAAAAGAGCGAAGAGATAATTGATGAAATGGAAATTGAAATCGCCGAATATATTAGTAAGATACATGTAACTGATTTGAGCAACAAAGGCACACAACGCACACAGGCCATGTTTCAAATAATCGATTTACTCGAAAGTATTGGCGATGTGTGTTACCAGATGTCTCTCACCATTTCCAAAAAGAATGAGGCCAAAGCATGGTTTACCCAAGAGCTTCGGAATAACTTGTTTATGGAGTTTGATTTAATCGAAAAATCATTGAACCTAATGGTTGAAAATCTTGCGATGGACTATGTAGATGTAGATATTAACGATTTAAGAAATATTGAAACAGGGATAACCGAAACACGGAATGAATTAAAAAAATCTCACAGCGAAAAAACTAATAGTGAGAAGTTTCCATACAAAACCGGAATTTATTATAACGACCTTCTTACATTATCAGTAAAAATTAGCGATTTGGCCTACAAGGTAGTTAATACCATGTATAAGCAAACACAATAATACTTCATTCAAAATTTAAAAAGAAATAAAAAAACAGAACCAATGGACATCTATTTAATTATCGTAATAGTTCTTATAATCCTTGCCATCAGCGACCTGATAGTTGGAGTAAGCAACGATGCAGTTAATTTTTTAAACTCTGCAATTGGCTCAAAAATAGCACCGATCCATGTCATCATGATCATTGCAAGTATTGGTGTGGTTGTGGGATCCGTATTTTCCAGTGGTTTGATGGAGGTAGCCAGAAAAGGGATTTTCCATCCGGAGCATTTTGCGTTTTCTGAAATCATGATTATTTTCCTCGCAGTAATGGTAACCGACATATTTTTACTCGACCTGTTCAATACCTTTGGCCTCCCAACTTCCACCACAGTTTCCATTGTTTTCGAACTTCTTGGAGCGGCTGTCGCAATATCGATTATAAAAATTTCAATGTCGTCAACGGAAACATTTGTAGATATTTACAAATACATTAATTCTGATAAAGCCCTGGCAATCATTACCGGCATCTTGCTTTCGGTGGTGGTTGCATTTACAGTGGGTGCCATCATTCAATATTTATCGCGACTTTTATTTAGTTTCAGGTTTCAAAAAAACATGAAATATTTTGGAGCTGTATGGGGAGGACTTGCCATTACAGCCATAACTTACTTTATGCTGATTAAAGGAATTAAGGGAGCTTCGTTGCCCGATGGCTGGACGGAATTTATAAAAAACAATACCTGGCAAATTATACTTTATGGTTTTCTTTTCTGGACAGTTTTATTCCAGTTGCTCACCACCTTTTTTAAAGTCAGCATTCCAAAAGTTATTGTACTTGTTGGAACCTTTGCCTTAGCGATGGCATTTGCCGGTAACGACCTTGTAAACTTCATTGGTGTACCACTTGCAGGTTTGGCATCTTATAAAGAGTTTATGGCAGTACCCGGAGCAAACCCGGATACTTTTATGATGGGAGCTCTCGGTAAAACGGTAAGTACACCGATCCTGCTGTTGGTTTTAGCAGGTGTTATTATGATCCTTACACTCTGGCTGTCGAAAAAAGCCAAGTCGGTAGTAGCCACCACACTCGATCTTAGCAGACAAGGCAGTGGTGATGAACGTTTTGGAGCTTCACTCCTATCCCGATCAATTGTTCGTGGGTCAATTTCTTTGAATAAGAATATTTCATCTGTTCTTCCAACACGTTTTATTGATGGGGTAAACAAACAGTTTGAAGTACCAAAAGAATCAAAAAGAGCCGAACTAAATTCTGATGCGCCATCCTTTGATGCAATCAGAGCATCAGTAAACTTAGTAGTGGCAGGTATCCTCATCGCATTCGGAACTTCGCTAAAACTACCCCTTTCTACAACTTATGTTACATTTATGGTGGCTATGGGAACATCTTTGGCCGACAGGGCATGGGGGCGCGACAGTGCTGTTTACCGAATCCAGGGTGTATTCTCAGTTATTGGCGGATGGTTTCTTACAGCACTTATTGCCTTTACTGTTGCGTTCATCGTTGCCAACATCATTTACTGGGGAGGGATCATAGCTATTTTTGCAATATTAGTTGGATCGGGATTCTTCATGTTTCGTACCCACCTTATCCACAAAACCCGCGAATCGGAAAAGTTGGAAGATGAGAAAGACAATGAGTTTATTGAAGAAATCACCAGTGCCTCAGTTGTTTTTGAAAAATGCCAGAATCAAACTTTAAAAGGATTAAGCAGTGTCCCTAAATTTTATGATGTTCTTATTCCCGCCCTCTCGAACGAAAATCGCGTTATGTTAAAGGAATTAAAAAAAGATGTAAAGAAATTTAATAAGAAAGCAAAAAAGAATAAAGATAGAATTGACCAGACCGTAAAGCATCTGCAGATCGATCAAATTAATACAGGCCATTTTTACATACAAAGCACTGATTATCTGCGCGAAATTGCTCACAGCCTAAACTTTATGGCGACCCCGGCATACGATCATATCCAAAATAATCATACTGGTTTCAGCAAAAAGCAAACTGAGGAATTAAAATCCCTTACAAGTGCTATTTCAAATATGTACCAGGAAATGATAACAAAAATCGAAAATAATGATTACAATAATCTGGAGCACATATTGCAGCAGCAGCAGCAAATACTGGGGTTAATTAACGAAGTTCGGATTAATCAGGTAAAACGAATCAAGGCAGATGATCCTCACACCCGAACAAGTTTACTCTTCCTTGATATTCTGGCCGAAACAAAAAATCTGATTCTATATTCTATTAACTTACTTAAATCACAAAGGGATTTTATAATTGAAATTACAAAATAACATTATCATAAATAGTGGCGGACAAACCGGTGTTGATCGTGCAGCACTGGATTTTGCCCTGTCGAATGGACTAACATGTAAGGGGTGGTGCCCCATGGGCAGGCTGGCTGAAGATGGACGGATTAACAGCCGATATCCATTAAATGAAACAAAATCACCCTACCCAATTGTGCGAACTGAGATGAACGTAATCGACAGTGATGCCACACTTATTGTATATATCGAACACATGGATTTGGGTACACTTGCCACAAAAGATTTGGCATTTGAACATCGTAAACCTTTGTTTATATGGAAAATCGGGAAAATCAACAATGTTTTACAATTTAAAAAATGGATGTACAGCAACGATGTTCAGGTTTTGAATATAGCCGGCCCAAAAGCCTCCTTTGCCCCTGACATTTATGGAGAAACCATTGAATTGCTACATGTTTTATTAAGAGACTTTGTTAGAAATACTGACAAAAGGATGTATTAATATGCAATAATCAGCAGTATTTAGTGCTCGTCCATAATGTCCGATTTCTTCGTTACGGTCGGCTTTAAACTCAGTATTTCGGCAAGTTCAATACATCGCAATTACAATAGTAAATTTCTTGATTTTCAACACTTCGCAAGCCTCGAACTCGAACATTCTGAACCAAACACCGATTTTATGGACGGACACTAATCAGGCAGGCATAAGTGTTTTTTTTAAGATTCTATTTTGGGCGGCTGCGGGCTTTCCGTTTGTAGTTGTTTCATGCCGGCTGGTTTTTTGTAGGTGGTGCGGGGGCTTACAGTCTCAGACATCCTTACCTTAGTTCTATAATTCAATCCGTTATGCAATTTCATTCGTA
>JAOZRY010000955.1 GCA_029939965.1 Bacteroidales bacterium
TCGAATCAAAAGTATAAAGATTTCGCTATGAATGATATTTTGAAGTGAAAAAATAATGCAAATCTTCAGGAATCCTGATGTGTAGTTTTCTTTTTGTCTATTACGCCTAAAATTGTAGTTTGGTTCAGAATGTTCTGAGTTGGAGGCCTAGCGAAGTATTTAAAGCCAGGAGTTTGCTTTTGTAAATGAATGGGTTTAAGGACAAGCGTAACAAAGAAATTGGACATTATGTCAAACACTAATCAAAATACTTTGCAAAAAAAAGTCAACGAAAGATATCGGCGTTTTCTGGTGCACACTATCTAAAATTAATAATCAAGGGTAAGTGGTTTCCCCATGTAAAAATCCAGAATTTTGGTTTTGAAAATGTAGTCGTATCTTGTTCTGATTAATTCTGATTCGACAGCGGTGAGCTGGCTTTTTGAAATGTTGTAATCTACTGAATTAGACATTCCTACATTAAATTTTTGTTCGGTATATCTAAATGATTCCTCAAACGATTCGAGTGAGGCATTGGTAGCTACAAAGCTTTTGTATGCTGACTGTGCATCGTTGTATGCTTGTTCAATTTCTTTGCGCAGTGTGTTTTTGGTGAGTTCAAAATTGTATTCTGCATTTGCAGCGTTGATTTTGGCTCTGCTAATATTTGATGAAACCTGATAACCATTAAAAATTGGAATACTCAGATTTAGACCCATATACCTGTTTTGGTTGTTTTTAAATTGATCACCGAAGGCCATAGTATTTCCAAAATCGGGTGAGGTTTGGTCGTAAATTAGCTGATTGTTCGAATAGTTTGTTCCCCATCCTCCAAAAAGGCTCAGGTTGGGGCTCATCCCACCCTTGGCAAGTGCTACACTTTTGTATGAGCTTTCAACGCCAAGTTCAGCACTTTTTATAACCGGTTGAGTAGTTAAGGCATTTTGATAAACCTGCCCGATGGGAAGTAAATCAGAAACAATTTCAGCAGGCATTTCCGGAATTACGATTTCAAAATCTGTATCGGCCCGAAGGTCTAAAATCTGCAATAGATCAAGATAGGCAAGTTTGAGCGAACTTTCGTAATTGATAACAGTAATTTCTTCCTTTGCTCCCTGAGCCTTCATTTCGAGCAAACTACCCCGCGCAAGAGTTCCGGCTTCTACCATTTTGGAGGTACGGTCGATTTGCTCCTCGGTAATTTCAACCTGTTCACGGGCAACTCTTAGCAGTTCTTTGTTAAATAAAATTGATAAGTATGCCTGGGTTAGCATTAATGAAATGTCATCTTTCATTTTGTCTGCATCATACTGGCTGGCCAGAAAGTCGATTTTGTCTTTTTTGAGATTGTTGAATTTCTGTAACCCATTGAAGAGCGTAACGTTGGCATCAACCCCGAAATTTCCTTGTTGGGTCTCACGATCCACATATTCGTTAATCGACTGGTCGAGAATCCTACCCCAGCTATACGAATATCTTGTGCTGGCATTGAGCGATGGGAGTATGCTCAGTTTATTCT
>JAOZRY010000272.1 GCA_029939965.1 Bacteroidales bacterium
CTTCTATTTTTGGAAACTCCTTGCGGTACATTCCATGTGAGTAAAACATCATTATTATTTATAATTTCACCGGTGAGATTTGTTGGAGGATATAAAAAAGGATCATTAATAATTAAAGAAATCGGAATTTCGATGGCCGGATTTATAGCATCATTGCTAAAAATCGTCAAAACATCTGCATATATTCCGGGGTAAAAATATTCAGAATTAAAGATAATAGTTACTTCCTGGGATTCGCCGGGATTTACCTGACCTGAATATAAATCAGGATACCACCATTCGGCAGATGCATAGTCCAGTTTTATGGTATAATCTTCAACTTCGCCATAACTTGAGCTACCACAAGGAGCAGGAGCAGCACTATAAGTCATCCGTACACGCATCCTATAATCGCCCCATGGTATGTCGGAAGGTACAGAAATATCACCTGTAAAGGTTTCTCCGGCTCCATCGCCTGTTAAAATAAATTCTTCCTCACCACCAATCTCAAATATATAGTCGCAATTCCAATCAACCCAAACTGTTACGAGGTCGGAAGCCCAAGGATTGCCATTTGTAACAATAATTTCTTCATATCCTCCGGGTGGGATATACGTTGAGATATTAGTGTAATCGGCAACGTCGCCCTGCCAACTACTGGAGTTATTAATACTTCCGCATAATACATTGGCGATAAACTCGTCATCGGTTTCGGTGCTGGCATCGCAGTAAGTCATTGGTCCAATAATCAACTTTGTTTTGCAATCATTGTCAGTAAACTCATCCCCGGCTAATTGTGTGCAAGCTTCAAAGAGGTAATCACCCACACTGGTCATATCGATGGTATCCGCAACAATCTCCACTATTTCGCCACTCGCTATGATGTCCGTAAATACTCCCGTAATTATATCGCCATCTATCGGCCCTTCCCAAGAAACTTCCCAGGGAATGTTGGTTTGGTTGGAATCGCCAAAGTTTTTGATGGTGAAAATCACCGGTTCTACATCCGTATAAATTATGCCGGAAGCAGGGGCATTGATTGTGCTAACACCAACATCATTTGTAAAACTCAATTTGCCGGAATCCTTAAAGCCTGTTATTTCCCAATCCAGTAGTATATTTCCGTTGTTAGTGATGGTGAGGATTTGTGTGGTGAGTTCCGGAGGATTGTAATGGGTTTCTTCCAGCGAAATAGGTGAAATTTCGATGATGGCACCAGAAATAATAACTTCCGCAGGATCGCTTGGGTCGGAGAGTCCATTCTCATAAACTGCTTTGGCTGTGTAAATGTAAGTGCCGAGTGTGTGGAAATCGTCGAGGTAATCCTGACTTTCGGGAGGGATTAATTCAGGGTTAACCTGTACATTGTCTCGATAAACATTAAATCCTAACAATGATCTGTTTTTTGATTCAAATTTTGGATTTGAGGGTTGGCTTAGATTTCCTGCAATTAGTGTTGCCGCAGGATTACTAACGATAGGTTTTTCGATGATCGATTTTTTCCCGCTTTCTTTATCGGAATTTTCGATAAGTAAACCTTTAAGATTATAATTAAAATCGAGCCCATAGGTGTTGAAGAGTGATGACCAGGTAGTTCCGTCCAACGAAACCATGTCGCCGTAGCCTGCAACGGCGGGGCCGTAATCATAGCCCATCGGATATTCTCCTTCTTCGCAAACTACTTCAAAGCCAAACCAAAGCTCTTTTGTGGCATCAATTATATATCCCAAATCCAATTCTACTTCATTCCATTGGTTCCAGTTGAGGTTGGTCATTTCCTGCTCATAAACCAGATTTACAGCATTGGAGTCTTCCCAGATCATAAAAGTCATTTCAGCAGCCGTGGCAAACTTGCGTGGGAAAAATGCAACTTTCTCCATGATCCAATTATGGAATCCCAATAAATCATCCGGCTCAAAACGGATGGCAGCCCAGTAATGTCCACCTCCAAGTCCGTCGTTATTTTCGCCGCTATCATAGCCAATCCATACTACGGGCGGCGGACAGCCCCATTCGCAATACACGCCTTCATCTTCAAGATAACTTGCCATAAAACCTACGGGTGCAGGGCCGGCAGGAGGAGCAGTGTAATACGGAATAACAAAGCCAAAAATGGTAATGTTGTTAGGGTAAGAGTAATATGGAGTAGCAGCACCTGTTGCCAGATCAACCGTGAATAAGCCTTTTAGCGCATTTGATGAATATCCTGAAATGTAGCAAGTATTGGTGTTTTTATCAAAGGACATATCTTGTAAACCATTAAAATCATATCCTGAATTTCCGATAATTATTACCGCTCCGGTAATCTTATTGATGGAATAAAAATTATCATCTTCAATATCAAAACCATACATATTTCCATACATATCGCAAGCCATTGCGCTCATAAAGCCGCTATTCCCCATGTCGCCAATTAAAAACTCCTGACCGGTCTCAGGAACTATTTCAAAAAGTTGGGTGTGTGAACAGCCGTAGAATCTGTTCCCATCGTAAGCAATTCCACTATTGGCAGAAGTTATATCGATAAATGTCATGTCGCCGGTTTCAGGGTCAACAGCGTACAAAGTACCATCCATTGCCAAAGCCCGCAAAGAATTATTTACAAAGCAGGCAGCCGAAATTGCAATGTTACTTTGGATGGGAGCTATGTTGAACATGCTTCCCGGGTTGTTGAGGTCGAACCTGACTATGCTATCCTGAGTGCTGCCATAGTTAAAGCCAAAGGCATAGGTTCCTTCGGCAATACTAATTTGCATTGTTTGACAATCGTTGGATGGGTTTTCATCTCCGGTTAAGTCCGTGCAAGCTTCGATGGTATATGAGCCTGAGTTTGCAAACCATTCATCAAATAAAATTTGCCGGGGTTCGCGGTAAGGTAGCATATCAACGCTCTTTGTGGAAGTGTAATCGCCAATAGAAATAGTAACTGTGAATGCTTGTACTTCAGTACCGTTATTTATAATTGTTGCTTTTGGAGTTAAAACCATGGGATAAGAAAATACCGGCATGTCGATGGAAACTATGCCAACATCATTAGTTGGTGGTTCGATCACATTGATAGTGTAATCTTCAATTTCGCCATATATGCTTTCACCATAAGGTATTGGGTCAGAACTGTATGTCATCCTAATCCTTAATCGATGAAGTCCAACCGGAGTTCCGGGGGGAGTCTTAATCCATCCATCGAAATATTCACCTTGTCCGCTTATGTTATGCAAAACATAGACTTCATTAGAGGGTTCAGCCCACGGGAGGAATTCAATATCCTGATTCCAATCTACCCAGCAAGTTACCTTATCAGCAGCCCAGGCATTGCCATTGGTTATAAGTATGGGCAATGAGTCGCCTATACAAATAGAAGTAGAAAGATCGGTATAATTAGCTACTGATCCCTGCCAACCACTACTATTATTTATTGTTCCAAAAAGCACGTTTGCGATATACTCATCTTCAGTATTTGACGAGGCACTATTATATTCCGGGAATACAATTGTAATTTCTCTTTCTTTACAATCATTTTCATATTGTTCATCTCCATCAAGCATTGTGCATATCTGGAAACCTGAAATAGAAGTATGTGTGGGTGATATTGAATCAGCAAATATTTCAGCATACTCTCCGGAAATAATACTTCCGGTAAAAACACCATTGATAGTATCATTTCCAAAAAAACTGTAAAGAATTAATCTCCATGGAATATTGGATTGGCTT
Source organism: Bacteroidales bacterium (assembly GCA_029939965.1). Lineage (GTDB taxonomy): Bacteria > Bacteroidota > Bacteroidia > Bacteroidales > 4484-276 > SABY01. The sequence continues at coordinate 3,691 of JAOZRY010000272.1, forward strand.
GTGGTTCCATAGTTTCTGAGCCTAAAAATTATTGGCTCTGTAATTTCATATCCAAATAATTTTCCGGGTGAAACTATATAGGATACCCCAACATCATTGCTCTGTTGGAATGGAGCTTCAAGTTCGACTGCTGCTAAAATATCGGGTGTGCCCATTATATTGAAACCTAAAACTGATTGTCCGGGCATCAGGTTATTTCGGTCATAAAAAGCACCTCCGGCAAGTCCGCCACTTTGCGCCGAAGACACATCAATGGTTTCGCCTGTGAAATTCCCGGATAAATCGAAGCCATAAAAAACAGCATCATTTTGATTGAATAAATAGAGATACTCTTTTACATCATCAAATGCAATTCCACAGGTTGAATTTGCAAGGATGGGAAAGTGCATGTTGATAATATCTCCTGAAAGATCAAACTCGTACAATGCTCCGGCAAAGGATTTTGTCCAGAAATGAAAGCCATCCCAGGCCAACCCCCGGATTGTTCCAAAAGTGGATTCAAAAAGTGTTTCCCAGGTTTCAGTTTCGGGGTCGAAGGAAAAGAAATGAGTTTCGTTTCCACCATAAATCAGCCCATCGGCAATTGTTAGATCACGAATCCCCCAGCCTGTGGCCAGAGCTGGTTGCTCATAACTATTGATTAATGTTCCGGCAAAGGGATCGATCTGATACAAAAAATTAGGATCAGATGAATTTCCAGCACCGGTTATCCAAAGGAAACTTCCATCAAATTCACAACCCAAAATTTGGTTGTCGCCAACAATGGATTCAACATCCAGGGTAAAAATAATGTCGCCGGGCGAATCGGAAACAATGGTCTTTTGATTTGGCGCAATTTCGTTTACAATTGAATTTTGGGAAACCAGCTGTGTGGAGATACATGTAAATATTAGTAACAGAAAACAATTCATCTTTTTCATGGCATTGGGATTTAAAGATTTGAAAGAATGAAAATATCGCCATAAAGATAATATATACCGTGAATAAATACAAGTTTTTGTTTATGTGGGGTGGTGTATTTCCCCGGTAATAAATTCTGACAGGGGTTACTCAGGATAACTGTATTCCCTAAAAATCAGGCACATTCGAGTAGGGTAAATATGGAACGAAATAAGCATCCCATATTTATCCCTCTCGCAGAACCGCGCGTACGGGTCTTGTACACGGCTCATGTTAAACCTTATTTAGTGTTTGTCTATAATGTCCGATTTCTTCGTTACGCTTGTGCTGAAAACAAACATTTACAAAAGTAAACTTGTTGTTTTTCAGCACATCGCAAGCCTCGAACTCGAACATTATAGTTCAAACACTTGACTTTATGGACAGGCACTATTTAGTACAAAATTATGGTTTTACTACCATTCTCGTGGTAAACAATGATTCTGTTGTTCTGTATATATGTTTGTTTTTAATGATGAAATGCGAGAAGGAGACAAGAAGAGAAGGGGAAGAGGATTAAAGCATTGAAGCATTTTTGTATGTTCCATTAGATTCGCAGTAGAACCATTAATAAAACACAAAAGAAGGTTTCCTTCAACATTCATCCCGTAATATTATGGTTTAAAAATTTACGCCAAACTTATAATCAAATATCTAACCGGATAAGAGTAATTTATAGAATGCCCATAGAAACTAATTCAATTTATGATTTATGATTTATGATTGAAACCGCAAAGCGGGAAATTGACAACAAAATATTTAAACA
>JAOZRY010000273.1 GCA_029939965.1 Bacteroidales bacterium
ACACCAATTGCAATTAATCAGTTACTGCGATAATTACCCACCACATATACCCCGTGTAAAACACCTGCCAGTATTTTTCTTACAAAAAAATCAATTTCTTTTTCCTATTGTTAATCCAATAACAGTAAGCCTTCTAAATTGGTAATTTGCCTCAAATGGATACTTCGAGAGATTTTTTTTGATGCGGATAAAACTCCCATTGTTAATTAAATAACAATTGTATTAGATTGATTGGCAGATATTAAGAAAATCTGTTATGGGTGTTTTTACCTGTTTTTATATTGTGTGTTTCACTCTTGTACAAGCACTATTGCCAACATATTTTTGCATCATAAAATGATAGTAGATTGAAAGCACAAACTACTATATAGTTTTATTACAAATGAATGAAGTATTAACTTTTAAAAACGTACAAATTATGAGCACAAAAAAAATCTTAATTGTTGACGATGATGTTGATATCATCAATGTAATGAGCACCATCCTCGAAAATGAAGGATATGTTGTACTAACTGCAAATAGTAAAGAGGAAGCATTGGAACTTGCAAAAACTGAAGTTCCTGACATAGCTATTCTTGATGTAATGATGACCTCCCATTACGAAGGTTTTGAACTGGCTAAAAGTCTTTCGAACAATCCGGTATTTAAAAATATGCCGATCCTGATGCAAACATCCATCGAAATACTAACAACAACCAAAGAAAGTGTTAGGGAAATGGCAAGGCAATTCAGGCAAGACCCCAATTACAAAGAGTTGCAGGTAATCTTATTAAAAGACCTTGTTTCGGGCAAAGCCGGAATTGACTACAGGGCTGAGGATGGAACAACAGTTTGGGTACCCGTTGATGGTTTCCTACAAAAGCCGGTAGATTCAAAGAAGCTTTTACCGGAAATTAAATCATTACTCAATAAATAAGCGGGATTACACTCCAATTAGTTTATAAAAGTATATAGCTAATAATTAAAAAAAAGTATTCTAAACATGAAAAACGGGATAGCCAAAATACTGGAATCAAAAGGAGATGCAAAGCGCGACAGCCTGATACCCATTCTTCAGGCAATACAAGAGAGCGAAGGGTTTCTTTCGGAAGTCTCTGTTGCAGAAGTGGGTAACAGGCTTGGCATCCCATCCAGCAAGATTTATGGTGTAGCAACATTTTATAACCAGTTTAGGTTTGAGCCAAAAGGAAAATACCATATTCAGGTTTGTCGTGGAACAGCATGTCATGTTCTTGGTTCGGCAACAGTGCTTGAGCAAATTGAGAAAACCCTTAAAGCTAAAGCCGGACAAACAACTCGCAATGGATTGTTTAGCATCGAAGTAGTGGCTTGCATAGGGGCTTGTGGCCTGGCTCCCGTTATTAGTATTAATGGCGAGTTCCATGCCAAAGTTACCGAAAACTCAATTGCCAGCATTATTGAAAGTTACAAAAACAGGGAGGATGGAAATGGAAATAATTAAAGAAACAAGCAGAAGGGAATTCCTGACAGAAAATATTCTGACACATTTTTCCGAATCAACAAGGGAAAGTTTTGTTGAGGATGAGCTATCCAGAATCAGGAAAGATATCATTACTAAGCCGGTAATATATATTGGAACCGGAACATGCGGTTTAGGTGCTGGTGCTGATAAAACTTCCCTCGAAACTGAAAAATACCTTGCCGCCAGGGATATTGATGCTGAAATAATAAAAGTAGGCTGCATCGGTTTGTGTGCTGCTGAACCTTTGTTAGATATTCAACTTCCCGGAAAAAACAGGATTTCATTTCAGCAGGTTAATGCCGATAAGGTTGAAAAGGTTCTCGATAGTGCATTTGCCGGATCATTAGAAACCGATCTTATATTAGGACAGTTCAGAAACGAAAAACTCCAGACCTGGGACAATATTCCTTTTATTGACGAGCATCCGTTCTTTGCCCCTCAAAAACGAGTAGTCTTAAAAAATTGTGGGATCGTTAATCCAATTGATATTGAAGAATACATTGCACGGGACGGATATACCAGTTTACTGAAAACACTAAAAAATTTTAGTGGTGGTGAGATTTGCGACAAAATCGAAAAAAGTGGGTTGCGTGGTCGTGGTGGTGGTGGATTTTCTACTGGCAAGAAATGGAAGTTTTCGCGATCGACTAACGCCGACCAAAGATACCTGATATGTAATGCTGACGAAGGCGATCCGGGCGCATTTATGGACAGGGCCGTTATTGAAGGCGACCCTCACAAGTTGATTGAAGGCATGGCGATAGCCGCTTATGGGATTGGTGCAACCAAAGGTTATATTTACATCCGGGCCGAATATCCTCTCGCAATAGAAAGGTTAAAAATTGCATTGCAGCAAGCTCGTGAGTACAACTTGTTGGGTAAAAATATTTTTAATTCAGGTTTCGATTTCGATCTGATTATTAAAATGGGAGCCGGTGCTTTTGTGTGTGGCGAAGAAACAGCTTTGATACACAGCATTGAAGGCAAAAGAGGTATGCCAAGGCCGAGGCCTCCTTTTCCGGCTGTAAGCGGTTTGTTCGGAAAGCCCACTATCATCAACAATGTGGAAACACTTTCTAATATTCCTGAAATTATAGCCAATGGCGAAGATTGGTTTGCTTCTATCGGAACAAAAACCAGCAAAGGGACAAAGGTATTTGCTTTATCAGGAAAAATAAATTTAACCGGTTTAGTTGAAATCCCAATGGGGACTACCGTCAGGGAAATAGTTTTTGATATTGCCGGTGGAATTCCAGACAATAAAAAGTTCAAATCCGTTCAAATCGGAGGCCCGTCAGGTGGATGTATTACCCCCGAAAACTTAGATATAGAAATTGATTACGAATCACTTGTACAAGTTGGGGCAATGATGGGTTCGGGCGGACTGGTTGTAATGGACGAAGATACCTGCATGGTAGATGTAGCCAAGTTCTTTATGGATTTCATCCAGCGCGAAAGTTGCGGAAAATGTATCCCCTGCCGCGAAGGGACAAAAAGAATGTTGGAGATTTTGGAAAGCATAACCCAAAAACCTTCAGGGTTGAGCGAAAGAAATGCATTGGAAAGGTTTAAGGGAATCATCCAACTCGAAAAACTGGGAGCGGTTATTAAAGATACGTCCCTGTGTGGATTGGGTCAAACAGCACCAAACCCGGTGTTGAGTACCATAAAATGGTTTAGAGACGAATACGAAATGCACATCTACGAAAGAAAATGCCCTGCCGGTGTATGCACCGAATTGAGGACTTTTATTATTGATGTTGATAAGTGTACAGGATGCACGATATGTGCTCGCAAATGCCCAACCAATGCTATTATTGGCACCAGAAAAGCACCTCATTTTATTGTGGAAGATAAATGTATAGGCTGCGGAAACTGTGAGGAGGTATGTAAATTTGATGCTGTAAGTATTGTAAATTAATGGAACTACTTTGAATTTTGTAGAAAATAAAAACATTTGATGTTACAACTAACTTACGGAATGCTTTAATGATTGAATGCTACAATGCTAGAATACAATAGAACAGAATTGCAAATGGCACATTGTTAAAACTCTATACAATGTAAATATTTGAGCATTAAATTATTGTTGCATTATATGCTGGTTTTTTTTTAATAAATGAAAAATAGTTTATACACATCAAAATAGCATTAGAACCATTTTAATAAACTGAAAAATTGTGAAAATGAATATTGAAGTTAATAATAAAGTACTTGAAGCCAATCAGGGAGAAACTATTCTTGATGTCCTGAATAAAAATGGTATCAGGGTTCCAACTCTGTGCCACATGAAAAACTATTTCCCTTCGGGGGCATGCAGGATGTGTGTGGTTGAACATGAAAATTCGGGAAAACTGATTACATCATGCTCTTATCCCTGTGAAGAGGGAATGAAAATAAAAACACACTCTGCCAGAGTAGTGGAATCGCGAAAAATAATTGTAGAATTATTACTCTCCAATCATCCTGACGATTGTTTATATTGTGTGCGAAGTGGAAACTGTACGCTGCAAGACCTTGCGGTTGAACATCATGTTACCGAAAGAAGAATTAACGGCGAAAAAAATAACTTTCACAAAGACCTTTCAAGTCCGAGTATAAGCCGCGACCCCGACAAGTGTATCCTTTGCGGACGTTGTGTAAGGGTTTGCGAAGAAGTAATGGCAGTATCAGCCATCGACTATATTAACAGGGGTAGCCGCACAGTAATCGGCACTACTTTTAACAAAGGACTGAATACATCCAGTTGTGTAAATTGTGGGCAATGTATCATGGTTTGCCCAACAGGTGCTTTAACGGAAAAAGGCCATATAAACGAAATTCAAATGGCTTTGCGCGATCCCGAAAAACGGGTTGTTGTACAATATGCCCCCGCCATCTCTATAAGTTTGGCCGAAGAATTTGGGATGAAACCCGGAACTGATATAAATGGGGTGATGAATGCCGCTTTAAGAAAAATCGGGTTTGATAATGTATTTGATACTTCCTTTTCGGCCGACCTCACCATTATGGAAGAGTCGGCAGAGCTAATCGACAGGGTAAGCAACGGTGGGGTTTTGCCCATGTTTACAAGCTGCTGTCCGGGTTGGGTAAAATATGCAGAAGAGTTTGCAACAGATTTTCTGCCAAACCTCTCAAGCTGTAAATCGCCTCAGCAAATGTTGGGTGCTGTAATTAAAAGTTATTTTGCTGAGAATGTAAATATAAAGCCCGCGAATATATACTCTGTTTCGATTATGCCGTGTACTGCCAAAAAATTTGAAGCACAGCGCGAAGAGATGACAAGAAACGGAATATCAGATGTTGACGCAGTTTTAACAACGAGAGAATTTGCCCAGTTGATAAAACTATACGGAATTGATATGCATAAGCTGAAGCCCGAAATTACCGATTCGCCACATGGTGTAAGGAGTTCGGCCGGCAAACTGTTTGGTGCGTCAGGTGGAGTAATGGAAGCAGCAATACGTACAGCTTACTTTAAAATTACCGGTGAAGAACTTATCGAATTTAAGGTAAATGCAATAAGGGGCAGGGCAGGAAGAAAAGAGGTGAAAATAAAAGCGGGTAATATTGAATTAGGCGCAGCAGTAGTAAGCGGACTTGAAAACGCCAGGGAATTGTTGGAAGAGATAAAAAATGGCAGGGACGATTTGCATTTTATCGAAATAATGGCTTGCCCGGGTGGATGCATAAACGGGGGTGGCCAGCCAATAGGTGCCGATGATGAGGCAATTAAAGCAAGGCTGATGTCGCTTTACGATATCGACGAAGGGGCAACTATAAAAGTTTCGCACAAAAATCCTGAAATTATTGAACTGTACGATAAATTCCTGGAAAAACCATTGGGCCACAAAAGTCATGAATTACTTCATACTACTTATGGAGAAAGGGAAGTGTCTTTATAGAAAAGA
>JAOZRY010000956.1 GCA_029939965.1 Bacteroidales bacterium
AGATGCTGCAAACTGCTTTCCCAGACGGAATATACTTTAATTCCGGGTCTCTCGTCAAATTTCCCATAATATTTACACTATTTAAACTCATTTACGATTCTCCTTTTTAAATTATTAAAATGTACATAATTAATAAGGCTCTTCACCGTTTCTAGTGGGTAAATCATAGTAGTTGATCTTTGATAAACGATGTAATAACTTTCAATTTTAAATATTCGAGATTTCTAATTCCATAAGAACGTCTTTGGATAACACGAATTTTGTTATTAAGCCCTTCCATGAATCCAAGTGAGACTTTATGGTTTGGATGACAATAGCTAACAATGCCATTCCAATGACGCTCAACAAGATAAATAAAATTTTTGTATGGTTTTACACGACTCCAACGTAATTGAGATTTCCAGTTATCAAAAAACTTGCGTGCTTTTATCGGATCATTATAATCCCAAAGCTGGCCAAAAGATTCTTTCAGAATATATGCCTTGTTTAAACGTTTATTAGCCTTAAGTAATAGATTTAACGATTCTTGCCCCTTAAAATTTAAATTTGCTTCTTTGCTGAGCAATGTATAGCGTTGCCCCTTAATGAATTTGCGGTCTTTTTTACTTGCACGTTTATATTCTATGCGTCTTACTTTATCTAAAGCGCTATTTAGATGCCTTATAACATGAAATTTGTCGTAAATAATTTGAGACTGTGGTGCGTTATCATTTAATGAATTGCGAAATGGTTTCCACATGTCCATAACAGCGATTTTAATTTTATTGCATTGTTTATCGCCTAGCTCTTTATAAAATATGTCCATTTGTTGCTTGTCGCGACCTAATGTTGTGCTCATCCAGATGGGACGCTGTTGATCCATGTCCGCCACAAGAATGGCATATTGGTGTCCTTTTCTTATTGAGATTTCATCAATGCCGATAGCGCGCAATCGTTTCGAAGGCGGATGTTTTTTAACAAGCTCTTTCATATAAACCATTTCAAGACGTCTGACTTGCCCCCAGGTGAGATTGTGCATTGCGGCTACACGGATTACTGATACTTCACGACACATTCGCCCAATCTCTCGAGCAAAGCGTTGTGTTGCTCGCTTGCTATTTGATAGCCATGGGATAAATTCTTGTTTCATGGTCTGGCAACTTTTGCAATCGACTCTGCGGTATTCAAATTCCAAATAAATCCGTATATCACCGCAATTAAGATCTCTAATGCGATGAATACGCTGATCATAATAACTTTTGGAAGCTTTACCGCAATTTGAACAAATCGTTTTTTTTGACGCCTAACTAATGCAATCACTCGAGCTTTTGAATCACCCAGGACGCCTTTTTTAAATTTAGCACGAGCTTGGAATCCTGGAAAACTATAGATTTCTGATAGGGATTTTTTTGTTTTCATAATCCCATTTTATGACTTAACGTGAACGTGTCAAGTTTTCAAAGAACAAAAAATGCTACAAATACTTTGAAGCAATAAACTTAAAACAACAACAAG
>JAOZRY010000957.1 GCA_029939965.1 Bacteroidales bacterium
GATTTACGATTTATGATTTACGATTTATGATTTACGATTTATGATTGAAACCACAAAGCGGGAAATTGACAATAAAAAATTTAAACAACATGTTGATTAGTTTTTCAAATTAAGAACATAAAAGGTAAAAGCTACAAATCATATTAAGGGAAATCATTGACTTACCTGTATATTTGCTATCAACAGCTTTTGCCAAAAATTAATAATAATGTTACTGATTAAAAACGCCAACCTGTTTGGCCCAAATCCTGAAGGAAAAAAAGACCTGCTAATTGCCGCAAACAAAATTGTATTTATTGAAGATAATATTTCAGAAAAAGCTCCATACATCACACGTGTAATTGATGCCAACGGCCACATTACAGTACCTGGTTTCATCGATAGCCATTGCCACTTTGCAGGTGCAGGTGGCGAAGGCGGACCTGCAACCCGCACTCCCGAAATGCACATTTCCGATTTTTTTGAAGCTGGTGTAACAACTGCTGTAGGCTGTCTGGGTACCGATGGTATTACACGTACTCCCAAATCGGTGCTAATGAAAGCCAAGTCACTAAATATTGAAGGCATCACCGCGTATATGTACACCGGAGCCTATCAGATGCCGCCGCCAACAATTCTTGGTAGCATTGCTGAGGATATTGCCATGATAGAAGAAGTAATAGGAGTCGGGGAGATTGCCTTGTCCGATCATCGCAGTTCGAACCCTTCCACACTGGAGATTGCGAAAATTGCAGCAGCAGCACGTGTTGGAGGTATGTTGGGTGGCAAAGCCGGCATAGTAAACATTCATTTGGGCGATGCATTAAATCCTTTTCAGCCAATTTACGATGTAGTAAAAAACTCCGAATTGGGCTTTAAACAATTTAGGCCCACTCACATCAACCGGAACAAGCATATTTTTGAAGATGCGAAAAAATATGGTCTGCTCGGCGTAATCGATATCACAGCAAGCTCATACCCTTATTTTCCCGATTACGAAATTAAACCATCCACGGCAGTAGCCGAATTAATTAAAACCGGTGTTCCTCTCCGGCACATTACCATGAGTTCGGACGGAGGTGGGTCTTTGCCGGGTTTTGACGGGAACGGAAATCTTGTAAAACTCGAAACAGGGAAACCATTAAGCCTGTTGCATGAATTTAAAGATATGATACTTAATGAAAATATTCCTATCGAAAAGGCCGTACAGATAATCAGCACCAACATTGCGAATGCCCTTAGGTTAAATACCAAAGGAGAAATTAAGATAGGTATGGATGCTGATTTACTCATATTAAATGAAAAGTTTGAAATTAAAACGATGGTAGCAAAAGGCATCTTAATAACAGATGATTATAAATTTGTGAAAAAAAACAGCTTTGGTAACTAAAATGGATACAGCAAAAATGAAAAAAACAGTAAGTTTATTATTAATGTTTTTCCCGGTATTATTAATGGCTCAGGGTAGTTTGTTGATAATTGGTGGTGGAAGCGAATCGGATGATGAAGGTGGGT
>JAOZRY010000274.1 GCA_029939965.1 Bacteroidales bacterium
ATTTCACCAATTGATTCCCCAACTACATTGTACCCCTTGCGTTTTAGTGCCTTCACAAGCCATTCAAACATTAATCCCCTACCCTTAACAAAAATTTTTCCACGACCGGGAACATCAAAATTAAAGTTTCCTGAGTATTTGTCAAATTTTATCTTTTCGCGATTAAAAAATTCTCCAAACCTGTTTTTAAGAATTAAGTCTTCGGGAATGCCTTTTTGTAAAGGTCTATCTTTTCCCATCAACCATATTTTATCGGCAAACTGAATAGCAAGGTTCAGATCGTGTGTAGATAAAAGGATGGTTTTATTCTGCTCCCAGGCCGTTTTTCGAAGCAACTGCAAAATTTCAATCTTACTCGGGAAATCCAAATAAGCAGTGGGTTCATCAAGAAAAATGATGTCGGTTTCCTGCGCAAGCGATTTTGCTATCATCACTTTTTGTCGCTCTCCATCGCTCAATTCTCCAACCCTGCGATTGTGCAAATGCCATATCCCCGTTTCTTTCATTGCGTTATAAATAATGCTACGATCGGTTCGATTGAGCTTTCCTAAAAATCCTGTGTAGGGTACACGTCCATAGGATACCATATCAAAAACCAGCATATTTCCTGTTGATACCGGATCGGTAAGAACCACACTTATTTTTTTTGATAATTCGGCAGGAGACAAATTTGAAATTTCATCTTTCTGTAGCCAAACCTTACCATCCAAAGGTTTTTGAAATCCGGCAAGGGTGCGAATAAGAGTGCTCTTACCAGTACCATTAGGGCCAAGCAAACAAGTAATTTCGCCTTTGGTAAGTTCCAGATCAATATTGTGATGTAAGCAAAGTTGGGCTTGTTTTGATTTTTGAAATCCAATCGCCAGCTTTTCGGTATGTATCAAATAGGTTTCTTTCATGATGAAATCCTGTATTTGTTACTCTTAATAATAACCCAAACAATAACCGGAGCTCCAATAAGCGATGTTACGGCATTGATGGGTAAAGCACCATCCAAACCGGGAAGGCGGGCAATAAGATTACAAAATAATGCCAGCAACATTCCTGATAGTATTGTGCCTGGCACATTTACAAGATGATCGGAACTTTGAAACAAATTTCGGCTCAAATGCGGGATGGCGATACCCAAAAATGCGATGGGGCCACAATATGCGGTAACTGTTGCAATGAGAATACCGGAGGCAATAATTAATATTGTTGTAGTATTCCGGATGTTTACGCCTAAGTTTTGTGCATAGTTTTCGCCCAGAAGCAAGGCATTCATTGGTTTGATCATGATAATTGGAAAGAACAATCCAACCAGCACTAATGGTACAAAAAATGCATGCTGCTGCCATGCAACATTTGCAAAACTTCCGAGTCCCCAAATTACAAAAGCCTGCAAATCTTCTTTTAAACTGTAAAATTGTAAAATCCCCACAATGGATGTAACCACATAAGCGATCATAATGCCGATAATGAGAATTGTGGAATTGCTTTTAAACCTCGAAGCCAGAGCTGTAATAACAAGCAAAACTGCAAAGGCACCTACAAAGGCAGCAATAACAACCGAGAAATTGCCGGTAACATGATTGATGGTAATAATTCGGCCACCGGGCAGAGTGATGAATAGCATAAGAATTGCCACGCCCAAACTGGCACCTGAACTTACTCCTAAAACCGATGGGCCGGCAAGCGGATTTCTGAAAAGTGTTTGCATCATCAAGCCACTCACGCCTAATGCAGCACCTGCCAATAGTGCAGTTATTGCCTGTGGTAAACGGGTATCCACAACAATACTTTGCCACGATTCTTTTGCTGCTTCGCCCCCAAAAAGAATATCAATAATTTGGAGGGGTGGTATATAAATTGATCCTAATGCAATATTTGTGATAAACAAAAGGATAATAAAAAAAATCATTAACATAAACTTTGCTGTGATGATCTTTTTATGCCGCTGATATGTGTGGATATTTTCTTTCATTTCATCAGCTCGTAATAAACATTTTGGTGATCGGGCAATAGTTCAGGATAAAAAATGTGGATATAATCGGCAAGAATAATCTGAGGTTCGAGCAAACCTTTTTGAAAATAGGGTTTGCTTAATGTGTTGCAAACCAAAATTTTCTTTTCGCGAAATGCTTTAAAATTGCTATATCGTTCGTCTTCGTTGCGAAGCATTTGAAAGGTAAAATCTGAATTTGAATAAACGATAAATCTCCAGTAATCGGCATTAAGGGCTTTGTCGTAAACAGTTTCAAAATCGAGGGTAATACCTCCTACTCCCAAATTATTAGCCCATAAGTAATTAACTCCTGCATCTTTAAAAAACTGCGCCACATAACTTTCACCACCAGGCATATTCCAAAAGCCGCCATATTGCTTTCCTGAGAAAATGCTTGGTTTATCCTCCACATCCTGAGTTAAAGTTTTTAATTTGTTGTATTCATTTTTTATAGAATCAAAAATCTGTATAGCCTCCTTTTCTTTGCCGGTAAGTACACCCACAAACTTAATCCACTCAGCACGACCCAACGGATGCGATTCAAGATAATCTCCATTTGGAATAATTGTTAGCCCTGCATTTAAAAGTGGTTCAAAGCTTTGTCCTTTCTTTGGCGAAACCATCACAAGGTCGGGCGCAAGGTCGATTAGTTCTTCCAGTTTAAAATGATCGCCAATGCCAATCTCCTTTATTTTCTCCGTTTCAACAAGGTTTTGAAATTTCGATGATACAACAAAATCTGCACTACTCACGCCTGATATTTTATCAATTTCATCAAGTGCATCAACAAATGACAAGTGTGTTGCCGAAAGACAAACCATACTTTTTACAGGAACAATAATTTTATCACCATCATCAAAATTCAAATCTTTATTATTTTCCTTTATTAGATAATATTTGTACGCAGGATGCATAGCATCCCAGGGGTGAAATATTTCTAACAGTTTAATATTTCCATCATCCTTAATTTGAAATCCAGTAGCTATTTCGGGGTTTGAGGTAGAAAAATTAGAAAATCTGGATTGCCCATGGTCTTCGCTATGATCTGGTCCGATGCAGGAGGCGATAATTAAAAGGGTTATTAAAAAAAAAATTATGTACTTCAATGATTTCATTTATAGCTATCATATTCATTTTTAATACTATCTGCCAAATACACAATCTTTAATGTTGATTGTTTCCTTTCTATCAATTTTTTTAAGTTTACCTTTCTTTGCCATCAGTAATTAAATTTAAAGAATGAAAGTTAGCAAGAATGGGTATTGCCCCATATCTACCTTCAAAATATCTCTTCTCTTTGTCAGTATCTGGTCTCTCTTTCGAATTGTCAATATAAACAAAGTCAGAAAGAGAATATATTTCGGTAGATTCCCAATTGTTTTTTTCAGAAAAATAGATTTGGTCTCTTCTTAGTTTTGTGTAGGAAAGTAAATTTGTGTCGTGAGTAGCAAAAATCAATTGTGCGTTATTTGGATTGGTCTCTTTATCCAAGAATAGATTAATTGTTTCAATGGTCATAATTGGATGTAACTTTGCTTCAATTTCATCAATTATAAGAACACCTCCATTTGACAATGTCCACAGAATAGGTCCGCTTAAATGAAATGCTTTATTTGTACCGGCAGACTCTCTTTCTTCAAATTTCCAAGATATAAAATCGTTAATTTCTTCACCTTCTGATGAATAGACTTTATGTTTCGCATAGATTGTAAAACTCTTAGACCCGCTTAGTCGTTTTATCAGTTTACCCCTTTCATTTTCGTTTAAAATATCAGGTAATTCAGTAGAGTCAAAATCTTTGGTTGTTATATCTATTTCAACTAAACTCAGACCAAGTTTGGTCATATAGTTATTTATTCTTTTTTGATAACCTTTATTATCCCATAAAGTTATGGTATTAATTATTTCGGTGTTAAGGCCGTCAATCATTTGAAAGTGTTTAAACCACTGAAATATAATTTTTGCTTCATCAATATTGAACATATCGCAAGTCGAAAGAAATAATGCATTAGCTCTTGTCGCCTCAATGGCAGTATCAATAATTTTATTATTTCCTTTAAATGCAGAAGAAGTATCTATGATGTCTTCTTGTCTCAAAAATAAATATACCTCTCTACCTATCGATTTTCGATACAACCATTCTGAAACTACTTTATCTTGATAAAATTCAAGCCCATATCTGTATTTTACTTTATCAATAATAAAAGTAACTTCAAATTTTGTAGGTAATTTTTCCCAACCTTTTCTAAGTAAAAAAGGGTCGTAGGGTAATTTTGCAGTTGAAGAAGAGCGTGCAGATAAGTGAATAAGTTTATCAAGTAAACTCATAGAAAGTAATAAGTTACTTTTACCACTTGCATTAGAACCATATATTGCAATTGCATTTAATGCTTGGTGCTTTCCTTTGATTATAATATTATCTGAAGAATCTCCTTTTTTCTTGTCCGGGACGAGACTTAATATTTGTTCTTCTCCAATAGAGCGGTAGTTCGATACTATAAATTCTATCAACATATCTGTTTATGTAAAATTTTTGCAAAACTACATAAGTTTGCCTATTTATTGCATGTAAGCCAAAAATTAATTAATCAAACAAATCTTCATCTCTTTCGAGAAGCAGGATAGAGTGCTGTGGGACAATACAAAAATTTTCGCCCTGGAACATAATATCCACAGCACCTTTTTGAATATAAATAGCTAAATCGCCTACTCGTGCCTGCAACGGAATGTATTTGATTTTCTCGTCAGATTTCTTCCAGGGTTCGTCTATATCATCGCCCGGTAATGGAATTGGATAGCCAGGCCCTGCTTTTACAACATAGCCACTCTGTACTTCTTCTTTCTCTTTGTAGCCGGGTGGCAAATACAAACCGCCTCTCGATTTATTATTCAGCGATTTCGGTTTAACCAGAACCCTGTCGCCTACTACAATAAGTTTGCTAATATCCGGGTTTGATGACATTTTACTTTTCATGTATTAATAAATTTAGGGGCAAAATTACATATTCCTGCCAGACCACCAGACTTGATTATTGGAAATTGTAAAATATTGAAGCCCTAAAAAAAACGTTTTGTTAAAACTAAAACAAGTTTGAGAATAAGTCCTAATTTTGCACAAATTTAAACTGATGAAAGTAGTATTTTTTAAACGTCCGACTCACAAACAATTCGAGTACAAGCCGAGGTATTATGATGAGGAAAAAGAGTTGCAGGAAAAACGCCGCCAAGCCATCGAAAATGCCGGAAGCGGTGACTCCACATTAATGAGAGAAGAAATGGGGCGGCGCTGGAGAAGAATCGATAACAAAAACCGCAGCAAAGCCAAGGGTATCAACCTTTTGATTTATGGTATAGTAGCAGCTTTGCTAATTTATTTTGTGTTTTTTGTTTAA
>JAOZRY010000958.1 GCA_029939965.1 Bacteroidales bacterium
ATTAATCAATTGAAGTTATTTATTGACCCTGACAGGGTTTGAAACCCTGTCAGGGTTTTTTAATTTTGCCACATGGACAATAAACTTGTATTTGCCACAAATAACCTCCACAAACTGCAGGAGGTTAAAAATGTTGATGGTTTGAACTTTGAAATACTCAGCCTGAAAGATATTGGCTTTTCCGGCGATATACCCGAAGATTTTGATACCCTTAAAGAAAATGCCCTTCAAAAAGCAAGGTTCATTTATGACAGGTATGGGATTAATTGTTTTGCCGATGACACAGGCCTTGAAATTGATCCGCTTGGTGGCAGGCCGGGAGTGATGTCGGCAAGATATGCCGGGCCGCAGTGCAACCCCGAAGACAACATCACCAAAGTTTTAAAGGAATTGCAGGGCAAAGCAAAACGGACTGGCCGCTTCAGGACGGTAATTGCACTGATAATGGATGGGGAAGAGACTTTTTTTGAAGGTACGGTTGAGGGTGGGATTTTAAGTGAAAAGCATGGCATAAGTGGTTTTGGCTACGATCCGATTTTCCTTCCGGCATGTTATCAACAATCTTTTGCCGAGATGGACCTTGCGCTAAAAAATAAAATCAGCCACCGGGCAAAGGCTGTGCAAAAGCTGATTGGGTTTTTGTTGGAAAAGGGAGGGTAGCATGATTCGTTAAGCGACTCCATACAGACTGATGAAACGAAGTGAATCCGTACGGACTTCGTGTCGTTTGATTCGTTAATGGAATAAAAATTTCAGCTCAGGCGGTTATATTTTGTATATATACCCGACCTATGAAGGCAGAGGCCCCCATTTATTAACCTGTTTGGACAAACAAAGTAGTTTTGTGCTTTACAGTAAAAAAAAAGAAAAGAAATCATACTAAGGGAAATCATTACCTTATCTGTATATTTGCTATCAACAGCTTTTGCGAAAAATTAATGATGATGTTACTAATCAAAAATGCGGCTACCCACATAACATTGGACACAACTAATTATCAACTCATTATAAATTCGCGCATTAGCGGCAATATTTTTTTGGTTTGTCCATCTTTACGCGGGTAGCCAAAAATGCCAACCTGTTTGGTTCAAATCCTGAAAGAAAAATTAGGGCAGGTATGGATACTGATTTACCCATATTGAATGAAGGGTTTGAAATTATAGTAATGAGTCTGGTATAAAAACGAAGTTTTTGAAAATTAGCGAAATTTCTTTATTTTCAAACACATGACTACAAAGTAATTAGAAAATTTTATTAGCGCATTAGCGGCTAAATATGGCTTTTTAAACCGGACTCAGTAACGATAGCAAAAGGCATCTTAACAACAGATGATTATAAAATTTAAAAAAAACAGCTTTGATAACTAAAATGGATACAGCAAAAATGAAAAAAACAGTAAGTCTATTATTAATGTTTTTCCCGGTATTATTAATTGCCCAGGGTAGTTTGTTGATAATTGGTGGTGGAAGCGAATCGGATGATGAAGGTGGGT
>JAOZRY010000959.1 GCA_029939965.1 Bacteroidales bacterium
GCATTTAAGGTATGTTCCCAAATGTTTGTTTGTTTTACAACATCGGTCAAATATTTTGATCCGGGCTTATATTTTGTTTTTTTTCTATCACCGGCCAATATATTGAGCAAGCCTGCCAGTTCATGCTTAAACCAGGGGTAAGTATTGATTTCTGCACAATTGTATATTTTCTTTATAGCATCTATCTCTTTTTTAGTTTCATCTTTGTCAATCCAGTAATAGCTAAAGATAGTGAAAAACAATTTTGTGAATTTTGTTTCCTTATCAAAGGAAAAATAGTTTATACGATAGTTGAAATCAGAGAATATGCTGTTGGCCTCTTTTGAATTGCCCGTGAGGAACTGTATTGAGAAATTTAACAGATTGTAAATATCAGAATACAAATTACTTGAATTGTTAACAGAAGATAAATATGTTTGCGCTTGATTAAGACACTTGGTGTTGTTTTCCTTCATCAGAGCCAAAATATGAAAAACACCCATAAAGTTATCGAAAAATATTTCACGGCGATTGGATTCCTTTTCCAATATTTTATAAGCGGCCTCGTATTTTTTGATTGCACTTTTATTCTTGCCTTGCAAAAAATCCATCCATCCCTGCAAGCACAATCTGTTCACTGTTTTGTTGGTCTTATGCTTATTCAGCCAGTTATTCAATAATTCATTTTTTCCTGTCAACATCCATTTTTCCAAAACAATTGCCTCGAGGCTGGCCTCACATCTATCAGACCCTGATATTACCAATTGCTCGATATAATCGTAGTGTTCGGTTTGGTTTTGCCAATAAAACAAATCGTTGAACAATGGATTTAGAAACAGGTCGGTATGGACATCTGCCGGTAATAACCAGGCCCAGGCAACGTCAAACGGGTTACAACTAATCTTTTGCAATATTTCTGATAAGGAGATATATCGATCTGTTTTCTGGTGATAATTGTTGTAAAGGCTATATACTTGATCCATTTTGCTTTGATAAAACAAAATCCGGATAGCAGCAATCAAATGATAGGATTTAAGGTGAGAAGATAACATGAATAGGGTATCTTCGGTCAAATTAAGGGCAGTTTGAATCTCAATTATATATTGCCCGAACTTTTTATCAGTTAAAGCTTCACGGGTTATTATTTCTACAATATCACGATCAACGCAAAGGGAACTGCGGTTGTTGCCTTGTAATAAATCCAATATCAGCAACTTATCGAGGGTTGGGCGTATTATTTTACTTGCCTCACTATTTTTAATGGTATCGAAACTTATCCCTTTGGGTGACTTGAAATTACATTGTATAAGGCATTTTCTCAACTGGGTTTGGTTTAGTGGGAAATAGGCAATTGAGAGGATTTGCATAATCACTTTATCAAAAGTGTTCAGCTTTTCATAGCTTGAGATTAACTTATCATCGGTCATGTTTTTATCTAATTTTTTTAATGTTATTAAACAATATTAATTATTTGTAATCCTCACGTGGCGGGACAAAGAAATCCAAAACCTC
>JAOZRY010000275.1 GCA_029939965.1 Bacteroidales bacterium
AAACTAACCAACATGTTGTTTAAATATTTTGTTGTCAATTTCCCGCTTTGCTGTTTCAATAATAAATTATAAATCGTAAATAATAAATCATAAATTGCCTTAGTTTCTATCTCCACTAAAATGATCTGTTTTATATTTGAACAATACGTTAAAAGTAGTTAAGCTTCCGTAAATTCGGGTGATGTATTGTTGCAAACTTACTTTTTCTTCGTCCGATAATTTACTGCTGTTGATTCGCTGTTCCATTACTCTTATCCTATCACGAACCATTACGATTTTATGAAAAAAGGTTTCGATCGGGATATCTTTTGACGAAAGGTCGCTACGTCCGGGTTCGAGGATCATTTTGCCGCCTATCCATTTTTCTCCCATTTCAATTGTTTCCTGAAGGTCAGAATATCTTTTCAATACTTTGATTATCATCATCTCTACCTGTTCGTAACTTACCATATCATGGTCGGGTTCCATGGCATCAATTACTTCCAGCCCTTCAAAATTTCGGGTTATTTTTCTCCAGCCATAATCCACAAATACAATTTCATAAGCATCCATCGATGCTTGAATAATGACACCTGTACCAAATTCAGGATGCTTTACCCTTGACCCAATCCCTAATGTTTGTTCTTCCATGTTGTTAATATTTTGTTAATTTTCAATATTTTTACCTTAATTATTAGTGTTCAGATAGCCTGAATTTATCAAAAAAACTATTTTTGCACGATAATTCAAAACCAAAACAAATTTAAGTTACAAATTTAAAATAATGGGAGCTAAAATGTTTAAAAAATTATTTCTTTTTGCAAGTGTCGCTTTAATAATGGCAGCGTGTAATAATGCCGGACAAACTGATTCAGCTGATACAAATGCTGATGTGGTTATGATAACTTCAGTTGATTTTAACACAAACCCTGATGATTTTGTTGGTAAAAACATAATCATTGAAGGAACCGTTGTACATGTTTGTCAGCATGGTGGAAAACGAATGTTTATTGTAGGAAATGAAGAAGAAGAGGACAGAATTCAAATTAAGGCCGGTGATGAAATTGATGCTTTTGATGTAGAACTTGAAGGTAGTGATGTGTCGGTATCCGGTATTTTTTATGAACTCCGAATTGATGAACCTTATCTTACCGAATGGGAAAATGAGTTAAAGGCTAACAATCCTGATTCAGAGTTAAAAATTCACAGAGGCGAAGAAGGCCACGAGCATGGTGAAGAATCAGATGCCGAAGTAGAAGCTGCCCATGAATTTGAGCAGATTGATGCATATCGTACACAAATGAAAGATGAAGGTGTTGATCACCTTTCATATTATTCGATTATTGCCAGCGAATACAAAGAAAAAAAGTAAGCCGCTACGTTGTCGGTAAAAAGGCCCGGAATTGTGTTTCGTGGCCTTTTTTTTATTCAATATTGATTATTTAATGAGGATAAAATTTTTTATAAATGAAGAAAATTAAATGGAGAAAGTACAATCGTGCCATCCATAGAGATCTTGGCTATTTCTTTTTTGCAATGAGTATTATTTATGGATTATCCGGTATTGCTGTAAACCACATCAGCGACTGGAATCCAAATTATGTAATAACGCATCAGATAATTAATTTCGGACACCCAATTAGCAGAAGTATTTCTAAAAAAGAAGTACTTGCCATGCTCGAAAAATATGATGAAGCTGATAATTATAAAAAACATTTTTTCCCAAACCGAAGTATATTAAAAGTGTTTTTGAATGGCGGAAGTGCTTTAATAGATATGAATACCGGACATGGTGAAATTGAAAAAATAAAACGACGTCCGGTTTTTCATTTAGTAAATTACCTGCATTACAATCCCCAAAAATGGTGGACATGGTTTTCGGATGCTTATGCCGGTGCGCTTGTAATTTTAGCAATATCAGGGTTGTTTATACTTAGAGGCAAAAATGGGATAACCAAAAGAGGTGCCTGGATAACTGCTGCCGGAATAATTATCCCGGTTATATTTATTATGCTCTATTATTAGGCTTTTAATTTTGAAAACTAACCAACATGTTATTTAAATATTTTGTTGTCAATTTCCAGCTTTGCGGTTTCAATAATAAATCATATATACAAAAGATGTTCATAAAAACCGAAAGTTATTTTTGAGCAAGCCCTAACTGTAAAACAACATTCCTTTCTTTAACTTATCAATTAAATAAACAGATATGAATAGAAGTAGCGGAATCCTTCTTCACCCAACCTCACTGCCCGGAAAATATGGGATTGGCTCGCTAGGAAATCAAGCCCGGCAGTTTGTTGACTTTCTATCAAATGCCGGACAAAAATTGTGGCAGGTGCTTCCCATGGGGCACACAGGATATGGTGATTCGCCATACCAGTGCTTTTCTATTTTTGCAGGTAACCCAATACTTATTGATCTTGAGATATTGGTTTCTGATGGATTGTTGACTGATGATGACCTTGTATCAGACCACATTTTCGATGAAGATAAAGTGGATTACGGGTTGGTGATAAATTTTAAACGTGAAATGCTCAACAAAGCCTTCACAAGATTTCTGTTGCAACAAAAAAGCGAAGAATACTCAAGGTTTATTAAACAGAATGATTTTTGGTTACACGATTATGCTGTATTTATTGCCGTTAAAGAATTTTTTGGAGGTAACCCATGGTGGAATTGGAAGGATGAATTCAAATATAGAAATACTGAAGTGTTGGACAATTTTGTTTGTGAGAATCCGGCAAAAGTTGATTTCCACAAATTTGTGCAATATCTGTTTTACAAACAATGGCAGGGTATAAAAAAATATGCCAACGAGAGGGGGATTTCTATTGTTGGCGATATTCCGCTTTATGTGGCTCACGACAGTGCCGATGTTTGGAGCAATCACGAGATATTTCAGTTTGACGAGAATCGGAATCCAATTAAAGTTGCGGGTGTTCCCCCCGACTATTTTAGCAGCACAGGTCAGTTGTGGGGAAACCCTTTGTACAACTGGGATTACATGAAAGAAAACGGCTTTAAATGGTGGATTGGGCGAATAAAAGCTACTACCGAACTTTATGATATTGTAAGAATTGATCATTTTCGTGGATTTGAAGCATACTGGGCTGTACCTTACGGAGATAATACAGCCATGAATGGTAGCTGGGTGCAGGCTCCCGGACAGGAACTTTTTAAAACAATAAAAAATGAATTAGGAACTTTGCCGATCATTGCCGAAGACCTTGGTGTTATTACTCAAGAAGTTGAAAAATTACGTGATGATTTTGAATTTCCCGGCATGAAAATTCTCCAGTTTGCTTTCCATTCAAACGAAGGAAGCGGATACCTGCCACACAATTACTCCTCCAATTTTATTGTTTACACCGGAACCCACGACAATGATACTTTAAAGGGCTGGTTTGATACCCTTGAGCCTGAAATAAAACAAAAGGTTCTGGATTATGTTGATGCTAATAAAAATACCATTATTCGTAAAATGATCCGGTTGGCCTGGAGTTCTACTGCAATAATGGCTGTGATTCCTTTACAGGATTTACTGGATTTGGGAAGTGATGGAAGAATGAATATACCCGGAACTCCATCAGGCAACTGGCAATGGAGGTATAAACAAGAGCAACTAACAGATGATAAAGCAGAATGGCTAAATCATCTTACCAGAATTTTTAACAGATAAACTCTTATGACATCTAAAATCAGCATCTATCAGGTGCTGCCCAGGCTTTTTGGCAACAATACCAAAAACTGTATTAAAAATGGAACCATTCACCAAAATGGGTGTGGTAAATTTAATGATTTTACAGAAAAAGCTCTAACGGAAATCCGGGATTTGGGAGTTACCCATATATGGTACACCGGCATAATAGAACATGGTACCATGACGGATTATTCTTCTTTTGGTGTGCAAAAAGATCATCCATCGTTGCTCAAAGGCCGGGCTGGTTCGCCTTATGCCATCAAAGATTATTACGATGTTGATCCTGATTTGGCTGTAAATGTTGATAAACGTATGCACGAATTTGAGTCGTTGATAAGTAGGACACATAATGCCGGATTGAAAACGATTATCGACTTTGTGCCAAACCACCTTTTCCGCCAATACAACTCTAATACTAAACCAGGAGATGTAAAAGATTTTGGTGTTGATGATGATGTATATAAAGCATTTGATCCGAATAATAATTTCTATTATTTACCTGATTCTGAGTTTAGGATTCCTGATGGGATACCATGGATGAATAAAATTAAGGGAGAGCTTCCAAAGCAACCTTACATGGAGAAACCGGCAAAAGCAACCGGAAATGATATATTTGAAGCGAAACCCGATAAAAATGATTGGTACGAAACCGTTAAACTAAATTATGGTGTAGATATTTTGAATAACAGATCCGGCCATTTTTATCCCATTCCTGATACCTGGAATAAGATGCTGGATATATTGAATTTTTGGGTAAAAAAAGGTGTGGATGCTTTTCGGTGCGATATGGCCGAAATGATTCCTGTTGAGTTTTGGGCATGGGTAATCAGGAAGATAAAGAAAAAGAATCCATCTATTATTTTTATTGCTGAAATATACAACCCTTTTGAATATCACAATTATGTAAAAACCGGTGGTTTCGATTATTTATACGATAAAGTGGGCCTTTATGATGCATTAAAAAAAATTATACAACATAATACATCTACTGCTGTCATCACCAACTGCTGGCAGTTTTTGGAAGGCCTGGATGCTTATATGCTACGTTTTCTCGAAAACCATGATGAGGTGAGATTTGCTTCAAAAAAATTTGCAGGAAATCCTGATGCTGCCATCCCGGCAATGACAATTTCGGCAGGAATGAATACCGGCCCGGTAATGATATACAATGGGCAGGAAGTTGGAGAGCCCGCTGTAGGTGAAGCAGGATTTAGTGGTGATGATGGCCGTACTACCATTTTTGATTACTTCCACATTCCCGAACATCAGAAGTGGATGAATAATGGCAAATTTGATGGTAATTATTTGTCTGCATCTCAAACGGATTTAAGGAATTTCTACAAAACGCTGTTGAATATTTGTATTGGTAGTGAAGCCATTTCAACCGGCGAATTTTACGACCTGATGTATGCTAATTCGTACGACTTGCTTCCAAACAGGGATAAAATTTATGCCTGGTTACGTCATAGTAAAAACCAAAAACTCCTTTTCGTTACACATTTTAATGCACATCAAAAGTGCAGAGTTAGAATCAGAATACCGGAACATGCTTTTGAAGAAATGGGCTGGGGAGATAAAATTATTATTGTACTAAAAGGTTTGATGAATTTTAATGGCCGGAAAGAGATTTCTAAGGCCTCAGCTATGTACAATGGAATTGAAATAGAATTGGATGGGTACGATGC
>JAOZRY010000960.1 GCA_029939965.1 Bacteroidales bacterium
AACTCGTTGTATTTAAAGCCTATTTAAGGTTAGATTATTTTTCCCTGAATTGCTGCATAACGGTCGCCTGAAAGTTCGGTTTATCGCTTTATTAATGTTAGCTGATGGCAATCCGTTGCCTAAAGTGGCATCTCTTTTGGGATGTAGCATCGCAACAATTATCAGATGGTTCAAAATGTACCTCCTTAAAGGTATTGCCAGCTTAAATCACTTTAATTATACACCGAAAGAGACATATCTGACATACGCGCAAATTGCCAAGTTGGTAGCGTTGGTCAGAGAAAGCAATCCTGCGAATATTAAAATCATACGTGACTATATTACTTACCATTCGCTTAAGAAATATTTAGTTCTTTTAACCTAAATTAAGCGATTTTTTAGTAGAAAGACACCATAACACTTTGATATATAAGGTTTTTTGTGTGTTTTGGAGTTTCACCCAATGGGTGAAAAATCTATTTGCAATATTTTTCTATAATTTCAGCAAGATAAATTGCTTCATGTTTTAAGAATCGCTCAATTTAGGTTTAAATAAGTTTTTTTGTAGATGTACTATTCACAGGGTTTTATCCCAGACTCTAAATTGTACACAATAGCCTCATATTATTTTATAGGCTTCGGCTTGCATCATCAAAATGGAATTCAGAATCTGAATAAATCCCTAAAACGTCATAAACCACAACATGTAGTATACATTAATTAAACAAACACTATAAAATTAAAGCGAATGATAAGATATTATAGAACATTTTAATATCGTTTACTCCCAAGATGCGATAAGGAAATTGTTAAGAAAGAAGGGACTTAAATTTATGAAGCCTAAATTATTTCCCGGTAAACCCCCGACTGTTGAAGTGCAAAAGCAATTTGTCAAAGAATATAATGAGTTAAGAAAGGACGCTGAAAAAAATGGTACGGTAATTATATTTTGCGATGCCATGCATCTTGTTCATCAGACCGTTCCTTCTTATTGCTGGGGCGACCCGAAAAAGCCGCCGTCATTCAAAACTGATTCAGGTCGCCAGCGATTGAATATCATCGGAGGTTACGACCCTGTCCGCTGCAAATTTGTCCATAACACAGGTGAGGACAATTGCGATGCCGGGCAGGCAATTATATTCTTTGACAAACTGTTGAAGGCTTATCCTCATGCTGATCGTATTGAGGTGATTTTGGACAATGCCTCTTATTTTCACGCTAACAAGACGACCGATTGGCTAAAAAAGCATCCTGAAATCAGTTGTCGTTTTTTGCCTGCGTATGCTCCCAATCTCAATCTTATTGAGCGATTCTGGCGGTTTGTTAAAGGTAAACTGGTAAAAAATAAATATTTTGAAAAATATAAAACGTTCCGATGCCAAGTTTTCAGACTGTTGAACCATGTTTCAGATTATAAGCATGAATTAAAATCGCTGATGATTGAAAAATTTCAAATTATATAGTTGTCAGATTTTGGTTTGTTCTGGCACAAAAATTGCCTCCCTACCA
>JAOZRY010000961.1 GCA_029939965.1 Bacteroidales bacterium
GGTTTGAACAAATGGAATGTTTTCATCAAACATTTCTTCAAGTATCGAGAGGAGGTACATCTCAAAACTTTCCAGCTTATCTTCATCAATCAATTGGTCGGGCTTACCGTACATGTTGGGTTTTATCCCAAAATTCATTAACCCGTTACTAATGTTGCGCATGCTGAAGATGCCACTTTTTAAGGGTGTTGTTTTATTATCGTCCCGCGATTTATACAACCACGAATACATCATTACTTGGAAAGCCTTTTCCTTTTTTTCACCTTCATAAAAATCATCCCAATCCATAATTTGTAGTTCCGATGAGTTTTTTACCTGCCCGGTTTTGTAGTCGATAATTCTTATTGTACCATCAAGTTCATCTACACGGTCGATGCTGCCAACAAATTTAACTTCAAAATTTTGGGGTTTGTTTAATTGAAAAACAAACTCTTCGCCAGGAACATTTTGCTCCAGATCTTTTATTATGAGCCGGCCTCCACGTTTTTGGATATCCTCAAGGAACTTTTTTTCAAAATTAAGAAATGATAAAATAAAATTTCTTATTACCTCAAATATCAGCCTGTTTCTGCCATATTTTACCTGGCCTTTTTTATAAATCTCATCAAAAGCAGTTTCCATTAGTTTTTCAACTTTTGGGTACATTGCACTTACCGCATTTGCAGTTAGCACCTGATTTTTGAAAGGAATGTATAAATCTTCGAGAACTTTATGTACAATGCTCCCGATGGTTTTATGTTCCAGATTTTCCTCTACTTCTTCAGTTTCCTTTAGGCCGGCAATGTTTCTGAAATAAAACTGTAACCTACAACGCCTGTATTGATTTAGTGATGTTGGCGACAGACCGGATTCGGCTTTCTTTTTAAGTTTTTTAAACACCTCACCATCTTTTGCAATCTCAATTTTTTGGTCAGAAAATTTTTCAGGAGCGGTTAAATTTTCTACTTCCTCCACAATCCTGATATTAGAATTGTACAGTGGCAGTTCCGAAACTATCTGATGGATAAATCGGCTCAAATCACCTCCGCCGGTTTCGTTTGCCTCGGTGTTGTAAATTATGTGAACCTCTTTGGCTCGCTGGAGCAACCGGTAAAAATGATAAGCAAACACAGCATTCTTTTGGTTGTGCGAAGGAAAATTATTTTCGATCTGTATGTCGTAAGGAATAAAAGAATTTCCGATTGAAGATTTTGGCAAAATGCCTTCGTTGGCCGAAAGCAAAATCACCTTTTCAAAGTCGAGATTTCGGGTTTCGAGCATTCCCATAATTTGAACCCCCTGCAATGGTTCGCCCGAAAATGGCAATCTTAACCCGGATGAAAGCAAAACGAATATTTCGCGCAGGGTTCGTGTTTCACCCAGCGATTTGTATTTTTTGTTTAATTCTTTTATTTTATGAATTAGTAAGGCCAAATGATATAGGTATTCAAGCTGAATGTTTGCATCATTTATGTTTTTGTCATTTTGTTTTTGAAGTGTATAGAAAT
>JAOZRY010000962.1 GCA_029939965.1 Bacteroidales bacterium
AATAAAAGATGCTGGCATTGCGACAATATAGTTTACGGTAAGTAAGGAGTTCTAAAAATAACGACGAATTGGATATAGAGATTCCCCCTTTTGTAAAAAGCATGCCAACTGGTATTAAAATTCCTACAGACCTTGATTACAAATCTGAGTTCTTAAATCATTTGATTGAAAAACATAAATAGACATGAAATTATAAAAAGTAAAAAAAAATAATCAGGGTTTTGGATTAGCGTTTTAACAATGGGTAAATAAAGAAAAATATTTATTTAACAATTTTCTACCAATATGACACCAAAAAAAAGAAACCTCAATGTAAAACATTGAGGTTTAATAAGATAAATACTGTGTGTCGGGATGGCGAGATTCGAACTCGCGACCTCTTCGTCCCGAACGAAGCACGCTACCGGGCTGCGCTACATCCCGTGATGTATTTTGAAATGCAAAAATAGAAAAATATTTTTGTTATGACTTCATTTGAAAATACTGAAGTAGCCTTTCGAAGTAAAAGTAACTACGATCTGCGAAGATCATATCTTTTGTTCAAAACATTGTCGCACTATAGTCTTGTGAAGGTTGGCGGGGCTTTTACCCAATCGGCAATCAAAATGCATATTCCCATAAACTGGATTGTAAAACCAACTATCTATAAACAGTTTGTTGGTGGCGAAACAATTAATGAATGTGAGCCAACAGTAAGGGAGTTGGGTAAATATAATGTAAAGGCTATTTTGGATTATTCAGTAGAAGGCAAGGAATCGGATGAAGATATTAAGGCTGCCCTGGAAGAAACGCTGAGATCGATAAAAAACGCAGGCGAAAACGATAACATCCCGTATGCAGTTTTCAAGCCCACTGCTTTTACCACACCAAACATATTAGAAAAGGTTAGTGCAGGAGAAGAACTGTTGAGGGAAAATATTTTCTGGGAGCAAAATTTGTGAGAGGTGCATATATGGAAAAAGAGCGAGAACGTGCCGCACGCTTGGGATACACTTCGCCTATCCAACCTAACAAAGAGAGTACCGACAGTGATTATAATGCTGCTCTGAAATATTGTGTTGAGCATATCGACAGGATTTCAATTTTTAATGGAAACCATAATGAATACAGTGCACGTTATCTTACAGAACTAATGGTAAAAAATGATTTGCAGAATAATGATTCTCGAATCTGGTTTTCGCAACCCTTTGGTATGAGCGATCACATTAGTTTTACTCTTTCGGATTCCGGCTACAATGTGGCCAAATATTTACCTTATGGTCCTGTAAAACATGTAATTCCATATTTAGTATGCCGAGCCGAAGAGAATACCTCCGTAAAAGGGCAGACTGGTTGCGAGCTTAGTTTGATTGCCCGGGAAACAAAAAGCGAAAACAGATTGAAAGAATAGCAAATGCGTTTATTGCCGCAGTTGAGTTTGCCCATCAGAATAAAATCCCTTTGTGGTTGTTTGGATTTTTGTATTGATTATTCTCAGTAGGATCAA
>JAOZRY010000963.1 GCA_029939965.1 Bacteroidales bacterium
AACAATCTTTAAAGCCCCTAATGACAAGCCCCAAAAAGCGAATAAATAACAATAGCCAGTATTTCAATGTGCAAAACGTTAGAAATATTTTTCAATACCATTAAATGAAGACATCCTATAAGGAGTAAAGTAAAAAATTCAGATTATCAAAGAGCAAATTGATCTTTTTCAAGCAGGCATAAAAACACGGCTAGGGTTATAAAGTTCACCGGATTTAAGCATGCTGAGGCAAAGATGGGCTAGTTTTTTAGCAACATGAATGAGGGCTTGTTTTCCAGTTTTGCCTTGAGATATTTTTTTAGAATAAAGAGATTTAAATTCCTTATTGTGTTTGATGCAAGCAACAGCAGCTATATAAAGAGCTGCCCGTAAGTATTTTGGGCCGCGTTTAGATATTTTATTATCGCGTCTAGTTTCACCGGACTCATAGATTTTGGGGAAGAACCCAACAAGACCGATGAGTTGTTTTCCGGAAGCAAAAGATTGGCCGTTAGAGCCAATGGCTGATAAAAGGGCAGCAAGAGTTTTCGGCCCAACACCTGGGATAGTTAATAAATTGCCACCTGGGAAGCTATAAAAATCATCATCATTGGTTGGTGACAAGATGTTGTTTGTTCTTTGATCAAGATCGGATATGGCTTTATTAAGAGATTCAACTTGCGTTAATAAGATGTTGAGATTTAATCCTCGCGCGTCTTTGGCCCGTCCGGAATAAATGGAGTTTTTAGCAGATTCGATCAAGTTTTGGATTTCTTTGATATTAAAATTATTGCCTTTAATAGATCTAACAATTTTCTCGATATGTTTAGGTTTAGCAACGGCCAAATGTTTGGCAGTAGGATATTTTTTAAAGATGGCCAGAGAAGCAATAGCAAAAGGATTTTTAAGGGCAGTTTGGCTGTATTCGGGGAATAAGAGCCCTAACAAGCTCATAGCTTGACGTTGATAACTTTTGTGATCTTTGAGAAGTTGGTATCTGAGTTTTGTAATCTCTCTTAAGATCTGAATAGATTCTTCGGGAATGAAGCTTGGAACAAATTCGTTGGAGCGAAGAAGGCCAGCAATAACATATGCATCAATATCATCTGTTTTCGCTTTTTTACGTAAAGCTTCACGGAATTTGTTTGTTTGATGGGGATTAAGAACAATAACTTTGAAACCATTTTCAGTAAGAAAAGTATAAAGGTTTTCCCACCAAATGCCAGTAGCTTCAACTCCGATGAGAAGGTTTTCAGCATCGAGGTTGAGTTTTTTAAGTCGCGATAATAAGTCGTTAAAATGCTGCTGAAGATTTTGCAAGGTAAATGCTTTTGTGAATTTTTCACCATTGTTGTCTAAAAAGACATAGCGAGATGTTGATTTTGAAACGTCAATACCTAAGTAGTACATGATTAAAGCCTCCTTTGAGGTTACTAGTAATTGATCTTTTTAATAAGGGAGCGGTATTCCCGCAATAGTCTAACTCAATATAACCTGGGATATGAAT
>JAOZRY010000964.1 GCA_029939965.1 Bacteroidales bacterium
AGGTTGGAGAGATGGAAAGTTGGAAGGTTGGAGAGATGGAAAGTTGGAAGGTTGGAGAGATGGAAAGTTGGAAGGTTGGAGTGATGGAGTAGGGGAGGGGTGGAGCAGTGGGGTAGGAGAACTCATTCATATATTCAATAACGAAGGCGTTTTAATTGATACCGTCCATTACGATGATCCGTAACCTTGGCCAACCGGGCCTGATGTTGGCGGCCCAACTTTGGTGTTGATTGCCCCCATGCCGGACAATGCCCTGGCAGAAAACCGGATGGCCCCGCCCGGGAACGGTACTCCCGGCACATCAAAATAATATTTAACTTCTGTTGTTCCTTACATCTTCTGCCATTTCTTTTATTGTTATTTTATAAGGGTGTTGCCCACGTTGTTCGAGGAGTTCTTTTTCTTCGGCTTCAAAGCCTTGCAGCTCTTCTTTTACATTACTCTGTTTTTCGAGGTTCTTTTCTGTTTCATCCGCATCACCGTTCAAATTTTCATTTACAATGTAATGTACAATCCTGTCGAGGTCGTAATCATTTCGCAGGTACTTGAAGAAATTTTCTTGTGTCCAACGACAGAACATCTTAATTGCAATAAGGATCATATTTAGTTTTTTGTTGATTGTAACGATGCTTGTTTGATGGGAACTTGTGCCCTTTTTCCTTATTTCACGAAGTTCTACATTATTCATTTTTATGGTTTTTTCGCATAGTTCCATTTTAACTATGTTTGATCCTATCTCAGCTTCATGCTCTTTAAAATCGTCTTTGTCCCATTTGTCTTTTACGTTCTTTTTGTACGTTAGCACGGCCACACGGTGTTCTTCCCATAATTTCTTGAAAAACTTAGGGCTGTGCACCTCCCTGTCAAAAACAAGGGTGAACCTTGGCAGGTCGGGATCTGCTTCAAGTTGTTCATCGGTGATTTTTATTGCTACATTTTGAAGAGCGAAAAACTTACATGGAGTCACTTGAAAAAGCGAGTGTCGGCCAGGATATTTTGGCATTTACTAATTACATTGCTTATCTTGTAACAGAAGGGCTGAAAGGAAAACCAGTAGCTTCCATTTAGAAGGTCCTACTACTATTTTAGCGGTAAACAATAATTCTGTTGTTCTGCAAATAAGTTTATTTATAATGATAAAATGCGATCCCGTACATACGGGACTAAAATATTCCCCAATGATTAAGTCTATGATATTAAATAGCTTGTATAAAATATTATGGCGTTTTTTATTTGGGGCAACGTTTTCATTATAGCATTTAAGCATTAAATCATTTAAGCCAGGAAGTTTCGGGATTCCACTAAACTCGCAGTAGATCGTAGGGTAATCAAAGATTCAAACAATTAAAATAAAAAAATTCACTTTTTTTTCAGGGCGTAAAGATTGTTTTATACTTTTGCAGCCCGTTTCAAAAAAGCGGGTTTGTTCTTTAAGGATTGGCGAGGTAGCTCAGCTGGCTAGAGCGCAGCACTCATAATGCTGAGG
>JAOZRY010000276.1 GCA_029939965.1 Bacteroidales bacterium
CTTCTTGCGTAACTTCGTTACGGGTAACTTTCATCATACCCTTGGCATCAAAATCGACAAGAGCAGTACCTGCACCAACAATGTAAGTGCCATCCAAAATAACAACTGGCGGTTCAACTGGATCATCGTCATCTTTTTTGCATGCTGTAGCAACAATTGCAATAGATATTAAAAACATCCATGCAATTTTTGAAATTGTGATTAAACTGTTTTTTCTCATAAGTTTAAATTTTAATGAAATGAAATTTTAATTAATAAATAAAATATTTCGTGATTATAAAAAATGATTACTTAGCTAAATTTGGATTGGAATCAATAGCCCATTGAGGTATTGGGAAAAATCTCTTGTCGATACCATGTGCCTCTTTTTCCCACCATGCATTTTCATATTTACCAAAACGTATCAGGTCTTGCCTCCTATGTCCTTCCACAAACATTTCGCGTCCTCTTTCCTCCAACAATTGGTCGAGTGTACATCCTGAATATGCAGGTACATTGGCACGAACCCTAATAGGATTCACCCATTCATCGCCACTTCTACCGAGCCTGATTTCTGTTTCTGCTTTCATCAAATAAAAATCGGAAAGGCGGAATAACGGAAAATCATTACTTAAATTTTCTTTGGCACCCATTTTTATTTCATATTTCCCAATGCGTGCGCCTGAAGTCCTGATTTGGGTAGGTGTAAAACCATCAACCATTTGAAGTGCCGGCAAATAAGGACTAATATCCAAGGGTTCCTCGGTAATATTTTCAATAATTTCGCTGCCATTACTCTGGTATTGCATTCCGTAAATAAAATGAGCATCCTTCCTGAGGTCTTCATCTTCGTAAGTATCGAAATGAGTTGGTACAACTGCAAAACCATTCCATGGGCCTACCGGCATATCATAAGTAAGATTATGCTGATAGTGGAGTGTCCTCATGTGAAGCCTAAACCCATGGAAATTATTTTCATCAAAAGGAATAGAAAAAATGATTTCGGATGAGTTTTCATTGTTAGTAACAAATGGGGATTTTACATCAGATGCCATGCTATAAGGCCCTGCCATTACACTATCGCAATATTGCCCGGCTTTTTCCCACTGTGGCATCCCGGTATATGTTTCGGCATTGAGATAGAGTTTGGCCAAAAGTGCAAAGCCCATATTTCTGGTGGCCATATATTTCAGGTCAACTACTTTCAAATATTCCAGATTTCTTTCAACGGTAATAACGAGGCTGTCCCAAACAATTTCCTTACTAACTTTTTCGGGTTGAAAATCAGCCGGCACATCGGCAGTAATCAGGTAAGGCACATCGCCATAATTGTCCATTAACAAATAATAATAAAACGACCGGAGCACTTCAACTTCAGCAATTTTCGCTAAAATACTTTCGCTCATTTCAATTTGATGTAACATATCAAGGGTTTGGTTAGATGTGGTTATTCCTTGCCAAAATACGTCCCACATTCTGTTAACCCCCTCGGTATCGTTAGTCCAGGTATGGCGGTGTATGTCGAGCCACTTTCCACCGTCAAACCAATCGGAGCCCCTTGTAGGGGCACACATTCCATCGCCACTAATTTCTTGTGCAAGAAACCACCAGCCACCATCATCAATAAATGTTTCCATCTTTTTGTAAGCAGAAACACTTAAATTGGCTACCTGCTCTTCATTCTCAGGATAGCTGTCTCCGGGGATTTTGTCGAACAAGTCTTCATCAAGTTTAGTACAGCTATAGGATAAACCCATGGCTAAAATGATGCTAATAATTGTGAATATTCTTATATGTTTCATAATACTATCTTCTTAAAAAGTTACATTAACACCAAAAGTTACGGTCTTTGTTTTTGGATAAACATTGTATTGGTCAATTCCATACGCCAGTCCATCCATGTAGGTTTCCGGATCAGCACCCGAATAGCCTGTAATTGTAAGCAGGTTGTTGGCAACGACAAATAATTTTAAATGGTCGATCCAATTAATATTTTGAGTATTGAAGGTGTAACCCAACGAAATATAGTCAAGTTTTAAAAATGAAGCGTCCTCCATATAAAAATCTGCAATGGTAGCACCTGTTTCGGTTCTGCCCTGATTGTACCAGTCGATGGCCTCGGGCATCCCGTTAAGCTCTGGTATATTCATCGGTACATCAAAAAACATTTTGGTGGCATTAAATTTTTTGTTTCCTATCATCGAACGGAATGCAAAATCCAACGTCCAATTAGTATAGAAGGTAAAATTATTAGTCCAACCAATTTCCACATCAGGATTAGGACTACCAATGAAAGACCTTTTGGCATCAACCAGCTCGGTGGTGTAGCCACCCGAATTAGACACATAAATAAATGATCCATCCTGCAAAGCAACATATTCGGGCAAATAAAATGCTCCAACCTCCTGATCGACTGCTACACCTGAAACATAGTATTGCTCACCAACCATTCCACGTCCCGAAATAAACCCTTCGTGTCTAACTCCGTCTTCGGCAGTTGTAAAGTTTCCCAAGTCGGTAAATTTAGATTTGTTGCGGGCTACAACAAAAGAAGTTTTGTATGAGAAATTTGCCCTCTCAACTACATAAGCCTGTAAAAACAATT
Source organism: Bacteroidales bacterium (assembly GCA_029939965.1). GTDB lineage: Bacteria > Bacteroidota > Bacteroidia > Bacteroidales > 4484-276 > SABY01. The sequence continues at coordinate 2,585 of JAOZRY010000276.1, forward strand.
CAACGCCCTTGTTTTCTATTGATCCGCTATTGGCATAAGTCCTTCGGGCTAAATTTGGTGGAACGGGAACATTATATTGCCCTAACAAGTCGTTAGTGTTTTTATTATATACTTCGATGCTCCCACTGAGCCTGCTCTGAAAAAGAGCAAAATCAACACCAATATTCACCTCTGATGTTTTTTCCCAACGCAGATCGGGGTTCTCGTTCCAAGCCGGTTCAAAAGAAACAACTTCCTGTCCGGTTTCGGGGTTTATGGCAAGGCCACTCGGCTGCCAGGCAATTTGGCTTCTGCCAATGCCAATTTCCTGATTGCCCGAAATACCATAACTAACCCTCAGTTTGAACTGATCGAGCCAGTTTACATTTCTCATAAAATCTTCGTTATGAATACTCCAACCGGCAGAAGCCGTCGGAAACCATCCCCATTTATTGTTGACTCCAAATTTAGTAGAGCCATCGCGACGAAGAGAGGCTGATAAATAATACTTACTATTGAAGTTATATTGTGCCCTTCCAAAAAATCCAATCAGACACCAGTCATTTTTATAAGACCCAACATCTCCGTAGTTTACATCTACGAAAGTCCTTAAGTCGTTAGCACCAATATGTGGCGACTGAGAATTGGTTGCCTGAGAGAAAAAGCCATCATAAACAGATTCCTGCCAGGAATATCCAAGTAGAAAATCAACATTATGCAGCGCATTAAAACTATTAACGTAATTAACTGTTGCTTCCAGTAGCTTTTGGGTATTGTTATCATAGCTTCTTCTACCAAATCCGTTATCGGCAGAGGCATACAAACCAGATGGCCTAAAATAGGTATATTCCTGATCATCGCGAATGTATCCTACACTCACACTACCAACCAACCCTTCGTATATTTCTACATCGGCCTTTAAGCTAGCCAAATACCTTTTGGCATTCCTGGTATTGGTTACTTCATTAATTATTGCAATCGGGTTTTCGTAATTGAACTCCCTTTGGGTTTTGTTGTAGCTGCCATCCGGGTTATACACAGGATCGGTAGGGTTTCTTGAAAGAGCCTGATAAATAATGTCATCTTTATCCCAGCCATCATAATTTTCGTAATCATTATTTTCGAAGGTAGTTGCCAGGTTGCCCGATAATGTTAACCTATCGTTAAATGCCTTGTGCGATAAACTTATTTTTGCACTAGTCCTTTCCTTTTCGGTGCCCTTCATTACACCTTCCCATTTGGCATGTGTGATAGAAGCCATGTAAAAACTACTTTCAGATCCGCCTGTAAAGCTTAGGTTGTTATCAGTTGAAATGCCGGTTCTGTATATTTCATCCTGCCAATTTGTATTAGCACCACCATCAGTAAAATAATTATCGATGGATGAACCGGGATTGGCATTGATCGAATCCTGGAACTTTGTTTGGGCAAAATTACGAAGTTCATTAGCCGAAAGCATATCAACGGTATTGGCAACCCGTTCTACCGAAAACTTTGAATTAAAATTAACCTGCGAAACAGCTTTGCCATTTTTTACTTTACCCTTTTTGGTAGTAATAATAATTACACCATTAGAACCCCTTGAGCCATATATAGCGGTTGACGCAGCATCTTTAAGTATGTTATAACTTTCGATATCTTCGGGGGCAACAATTGTTGGATCAGCACCCGGAACACCATCAATAACATAAAGAGGCTGAGTATTGGAATCGAAACCAGAAGAACCACGTATTTTTACAGCAAAGCCGCCGTTGGGGTCTCCCCCCTTTTTCGTAATTGAAACACCAGCTGCTTTTCCCTGCAAACCCTGAATAGGATCGGTTAAAACACCTTGATTGAGTTCCTTGGCAGTAACATTTGAAATTGCACCTGTTTTGTCGCTCTTTTTTTGTACCCCATATCCAATTACAACCAACTCTTCGAGAGCAGTTGATGCCATCATGAGCGCAATATTAATGTTAGCACCAGGCTGTACAAGTACTTCCTGCGATTCGTAGCCCACAAAGGAGAATACCAATGTGGTGTTGGGATCTACACTCAAGGTGTAATTTCCGTTGATACCGGTAACTGTTCCCAATACAGTGCCTTTTACAACAACTGTAGCACCGGGAAGTGTGGTACCATCAAGGGCATCAGTTACAACTCCTGTAACTTCTCCGCTTTGCGAAAAACCTGTCAGGCCAATAATTAGCATCGACAGAAGCAAAATCATTTTTGCTGATAGATGTTTTACCATAACAATGTTTAATTAGTTCTCATTTTATTTAATATTAACTCTAATTATTTTTTATTTGCCTGCAAAAATAACAAAAAGTACACTTCATAAATTTCAGAATTATAGATATAAAAAAAGTATAGGTTGTAATTAAATAAATATTTAGTTAACAGCAACTTAATGATTAATAATATTACAATTGATATAAAAATTCGGTTTGATGATTGCAAATTTGAAAATGGTTTTACTGCGAATTTAGGGGAATATACAAAAATGCTTCAATGAGTAAATGATTTAATGCTAAAATGCTCTAATGATTCAATGACTGTCTCCTTGTCTCATTGCTTCCTTATCGCATTGTCTCCTTGTCTCCTTGTCGCATTGTCTCATTATCGCATTGCTTCCTTATCGCCACAATCCCTATTGGTGCGGGGGCTTCCTTCGTCAGCCACCAACAAAAATCACAGCCACCTCCCATATTATTGGGATCAACAAGCTACCACTCCAATCCCTGCCGCAAGCACTCTCCGGTGGATGATCGATTTTAAATTAATCAATAAAAAACTGTTTT
>JAOZRY010000277.1 GCA_029939965.1 Bacteroidales bacterium
TCATCATTTTAGCATTGTATCATTTTAGCATTGTATCATTAAAGCATTAAATCATAGAAGCATTTTTCATGTTCCCTAAAATTCGCAGGAGAACCATACATTTAACAGGGTTCACCCCGTGAAATAATAGCACAAAACAATAATAAATTTAACGGGGTAAACTAATTTTTGCTCTTTATGAAAGATGCTGATTTTTATTTAAAAAAACCTTCATATTCAAAAATCTTATTATTTTCACCCCACATTATTTTATTATCATTTAAAACAAAAATTATGAAAAAGCTATTCTTTATTTTTTTTGCATTAATGCTAATTACGGTTCAAACTCACGGACAATTCACATCCAACCCGGACGAAAACACCCAGCTATCAGACTTAACCGGCGAGCAGGCCATTCCAAAAATCGCAAATTGCACTGATGGCAGCATGTATGTTTCATGGTTTTCGAACGAAAACGGAAACTATAATATGCGTATGCAATACCTCGATGCAAACGGAAACGCTCAGTGGGAACCAAACGGAATGCTTATTAGCGACCATGAGCAAATGTCGTGGTTGACCGGTTATTCACTAACGGTTGATCCCGAAAACCATGCAGTAGTTACTTTTCAAGATATTAGAGCTGTGGATAACAATCCGGTGGCTTATCGTGTTTCGCCTGCCGGCGAAATGATTTGGGGTGATGATGGTATTTTACTTTCAAACAACAGTAATTTTGAACCCGATCCGCAAGTTTGTGCCACCGAAACCGGCAACCTTATTTTTGCCTGGCAAAGTATTGCTGACGAAAGTGAGGTACATCTGCAAAAAATATCGCCTACTGGTGATTTGCTCTGGGGTAGCGGTATTTCGCTGGCCGAAAGCGGGATAGAATACACAGCCCCTTTTCTACAACCAGCAGATGGTGATTATGCTTTCCTGATTTGGCACAAGGAAACCGGCCCTTTCTGGGCTTCAAACCGGGGCTTGTATGTACAAAAACTGGATACCGATGGAAGTTTTATGTGGGCTGATGCAGCGGAAATTTATGCTCCCACCCCGGCTGGTGCTGTTGTAAGTCTCGAAATGTGCAGAGATAACGATGGTGGAATAATATTTTCGTGGTACGGTAATGATGTTGGCACACATTTTAATTGTTGGGTTCAGTTTATGGAACCAAACGGAAACCTTACAATGGCAGCCAATGGCGAAGTTGTATCCACATCGCAATCGCAAAACCACATGTATCCCACACCTTCGTTCCTTACCGAAACCGAAGAAATTATTGTCTTTTTTAGTGAGCAGGATTTAAATCAAAACCAACGCGGCCTATATGCTCAAAAATTTGATTTGCAAGGTAACCGGCAATGGACGGATAATGGAAAAACATTGATTCCACTCTCCAACAATGATTATTCGCTTCCGGCAGCAAACGGCTATTTTAATAAAGCAATTTGTATATATGAGGCATTCGATTTTGGTAATTCAGTAGATTCGAAGGTGCAGGCCGTAATGGTTGATACTGATGGAAACTTTGTATGGAATGATGAGTTTATTGATTTAAGTACTGTGCAGAGTGCTAAATTACACAGAGATATGTCCACAATAAATATGGGGCAATGGGTTGTTGTTTGGGGTGATGAACGCAATGGCAACCGGGATATTTATGCCCAAAATATTTTTCCTGACGGAAGTTTGGGTATCGGATCGGCAGGAGAGGGTAAAATTTTAGGCTTTGTACGCGATGCCGTTACCAACTATTCTATTGACCAGGCAACGATTACTGCAACTAATACCGATGATGATTACCAAACCGTTTACACACCTTTTGGCTCACATTACAGCTTTGAAGTATCCGAAGGCAATTATAACCTGACTTGCGAAGCAGCAGGGTATGAAACTTTCGAGGTTAATGATGTGGTTGTTGTGGCTGATATGAATACTCCGGTTAACTTTTATCTCACTCCGGTTGATATGCTCACCGGAATTGAGCAGCAAGATTCGGAGCATATTTTAGTTTACCCAAATCCGTTTTCCTCCCGGCTAAACATCTCTATCCCAACAGAAGAATCGGTGTTTGCAATCGAAGTAAAGGATATAAAAGGGCAGGTGATTAAAAAAGAAAATTATAATGGAAATAGTATTTCGGGTTTATTCTCGTTGAATTTATCAGAATTAAATTCCGGAATATATTTTTACAACATTCAAACTTCAAAAGACAATTATTCGGGCAAAATCACAAAAAATTAATAATTCAATAATTAAAACTTTTACACATGAAAAAATCATTTTCTATTTTTTTAGTACTAATTGCAATTGGAATTTCAATTGTTGCCTACGGGCAGGATTATATCCTACAAAAAACCATAACAAATCCTGAAACCGGAATGGTTAATGAGAATTTGTTGAGTGATAAACTTTCTGATGTACAAACGTTGTACACTACCGGCGGCTCGTGCAAAGAAGCTGAGGTTATCTGGCAAATTACTGATCCGGCGGCAATCGGATCAAAGGTTATTGTTTCGGGCCAATCGGGATATACATTCAACTCGTGGTGGCTCAACGATGAGCGCGTATCGCTGTACGGAGATGTTGCAACTCCGATTTGGGAAAATCCGGTTCCTACCGAATGGGAATATCCCATTGATATGACTCAGGATGGCGAATTTTTGGCAGTGGGTTATGATGACACTTTGCAGGTTTTTGCTACTTCATCGCAAAGTCTTGTATGGGAAAAAATCATTGATGCCGGCATAATTGGTGTAAAGCTAAGCCTGGACGGAACAATGGTTTATGTGGTAGAAAACATGCCGGAAGGAGAGGATAAATGCAACGTTACGGCTTATGAAGTAGGAAACGATGATGCGGTTTGGCAAACATCCTTTGCTGGTACAGGAACCACATTTGCAGCCTCCGGCGACAGATCTGTTTTAGCATTTTGCCAATATACTTCCGGTAAAAAACTTTGGGTTATCGATGCTGAAAATGGTGAAGTAATTTTTGATACCGATTATAAAAATCAGAACCCACCGGCCTTTAGCTACGATGGAACAATTTTGCTAAATGGTGATTATAGTGGTTACTCTTTTTTGTACCAATATCAGGAAGATATAGAAACTTATACCGAAAAATGGAGTTTTAAAGTTGGTGGTGGTGGCACCTCGGCATGGATTGTTGGTATGGATGTTTCGGCTGATGGATCAACAGTAGCATTAGGAACTTTGGTTTTTACCACCAATGGTTACGATGGCGAAATATATATATTCAATTCCTATTCGCCCGAACCACTTTGGGTGTTTGAAAATGCCGGCGACCAGATTTCTTCGGTTGCTCTTTCGGATGATGGCTCACTTTTAGCCGCAGCAGGATACGGCCCGTTAAATCACTCGAAACCCGATTTTTATCTTTTCAGAAAACAATCCAACTCGCCCATTTTTGAAGTTAATACTCCCGGATCATTTAATAGTGTGGCTATTTCGGGCGATGGAAAACTTTGTAGCCCAACCGGAAAAGCTGTTCATGCAAGAGAGATGGGAAGCGGTGGATTACTTTTTAGCATTAATTCCGATCCGGGCGGAGGTATGCTTTCGGGAAGCATTAATGTTGCAAATGCAAAGGTTGAAGTTGAAGGAATCGACGACTATTATGCTTACAGTGCCGAGGATGGCAGTTATACCATAAAGTACATTCCGGCAGGAACTTACTCCATTAAAGCTACAAAAGTGGGGTACTATCCGGTAATAGAAAATAATGTGGAGATAGCGGAAGGAGAAACCCAAACATTGAATTTTACACTAAACGAAACCGGGAATCCACCAACAGGCCTCATGGCATCGCATGGCTCGGATTATACGGTATTTTTGTTATGGGATTACGAAACGCCGGGCGATATTCTTGGTTATAACATCTACAGAAAAACCATAGCCGAAATGCAATTTCCTGAAGACCCGATTGCATTTGTTGAAAGTGATGTTCTTGAATTTGAAGATTCGCAGGTTTTGCCTTTAACCACCTACTACTATGCTGTAACGGCGGTACTCGAAGAGGATGTTCAAAGTCCGTATTCAAATATTGATGAAGGGTGGATGGCACATGGTTTTGTTATTAACGAAATAAGCATTTACCAGGGAACAACCCCTGTTATTGATGGAACTATTGATGAAGGCGAATGGGATGATGCATTTATGATGGATGCTTCTGATTTTTTGGGAACTTACGACAATCAGCCCAACCCCGTTGGAAGTGTATGGATGGCTTATAAAGTAAACGAGGAAATGACGGAGCTTTATGTGGCCTGCATCAACGAAAATGATAGTTTACTCGAAGATCACGATGAGGTGGCTTTATACATCGACGATAATAACGATGGGGTATATCCGCCATCGGGCGATGATTCGGAAGGGAATTATTGGGCGGCTTATTATGCTGCCGGAAATGAGTTGAAATACAGACCCATTTATAATACGGGTGGAGTTGGTGAGGTGTTTTATCTCGAAAACCCCCAATTGGAAGTTTCGGACGAAACCGGTGTAATAGTTTACGAATTTATGATTCCGATTGGTGATGACGAAAACTGGAAAATCAATCCCAACGAGGATAATCAGAGCGGTATGTTTTTGTTTGTGCTCGATGATCCAAGTAGTTTCGATGGCTACTGGCCCTGCCAAAACCTTCAGATTTTTGAACCCTCGGGATATGGTACAATTACTTTTGATGCCGAAGATGAAACACCAACACCACCCGAAGAGGTTTCTATTTGGTGGGATGCATCAACACCACCAATTATGATTGTTCTCGAATGGAATCAACCGCAAATAAACGACTTCGATTATTTTAATGTTTATATAAACAACTCAGGTAGTTTTGAATTGCTAACAGAGACCATCGGAACACAACTGTTTTATATTTCTGATAACAACGAATACACCGAATTTTATGTTACCACAGTAGATTTAACAGGCAACGAATCAGCACCATCAGAGATTATGATATTTGATATTACTATTGGCATCGATGAGCAGGATTTTAATCCACAGGTTACAACATTTCCAAACCCGTCCTTCGGTAATGTTAGTTTCACATTTGTTACAACAGCAGCATCAAATTTCGATATTTCTGTATATAATTCAAATGGAAGTTTGGTCGATAATATTTATTCGGGGATGCTACAACCCGGGAAACAGGATTTTAGATGGGAAGCCGGCAACAATGCATCCGGTATCTATTTTTTAAAGATAATAAATGAAGAATCCGGTATTTCAAAAAAATTCATGCTTGTGCGTTAATGTATTGAAGCAAATACCAACAAAAGTAAAAACCCCGGAAGCACCAAGGCTATCCGGGGTTTTTTGTGTAAAATGAA
>JAOZRY010000965.1 GCA_029939965.1 Bacteroidales bacterium
AGCACAAAACAATAATACATTTAACGGGGTAAACTAATTTTCGCACTTTATGAAAAATGCCAAATTTATACTATTTTTCGTTTGGTCGTAAAGCAGACTTCGTTAGATTCGCTTAATCAAGGCGCAGACAAATTTTAAAACCGGAGTTTACTTTTTGTAAATGAGGATTTTAACATTTGGTTGCAACGCAGAGTAAGTAGAAACTAACGAAATCTGTAAAGAGAGTAAGAATGGATTTTACCGGGGATCAAAATTAAGATTTTATGATTTGATAATGGAAAAATAAAAAAGTTTCAAAATCTTTACTTCTTGTATCCCATTGTGTCTTCCGTCATCCTGTCACGGTTTTGATTTTGGCGTGGTGTTGGATTAGCAGCCTCAAAATTTAAAAACTATGATTCCAAATCAAGATGCCTCAGAAAAGAAGATATATACAAAAGATTCTGAATTGAAAGATTCTGAACTTATGGATTCTTATTCTAAATCCGTTGTTAATGTAGCAAAAATTGCTTCAGATTCGGTGGTAAACATCAGGGTAACGAAAACCCATAACAACCTGCGAAACCAGCAAAATCAGCAACAACCTTATGGAACAGGTTCCGGTTTTGTGATTAGCACTAATGGATTAATCCTTACAAATAACCACGTAATAAATCAGGCAAAGGAAATACGAGTTACGCTTCCTTCCGGAAAAGAGATGATTCCTGAAATTGTTGGAACTGATCCGGCAACCGATCTGGCTATATTAAAAATACACGAGAAAAACATGATCCCCTTGCATTTCGGGAATTCCGACAAACTTCAACCCGGACAAATTGCTATAGCCATTGGTAATCCTTTGGGGTTTCAGCATACCGTTACAGCCGGAGTAGTAAGTGCACTTGGACGTACACTGCGTTCGCAATCGGGCCGTATGATTGATGATATTATTCAAACCGATGCGGCATTAAATCCGGGTAGCTCTGGTGGGCCATTGATGGATTCGGCAGGAAGAGTAATTGGTGTAAACACAGCTATTATCAAACAGGCTCAGGGTATTTGTTTTGCTGTATCCTCAAACCTGGCTCAATATATTTCGCAATTATTGATACAGCATGGGAAAATCCGACGCGCTTACCTCGGAATTGTTGGGCAAACTGTGAAGTTGCCACCTCTGGTTGTGAAAAATAATTTATTAAAAAAGTTAACCGCGATCTATATTTCATCGATCGATGATAAAGGAGACGCTCAAAACAAAAACTTACTAAAGGGCGATTTGCTCGTTGAAATGGATGGAAAGCCTTTGGGGTCGATTGATGATTTACACCGCGCATTAACTAAAGAAACCATTGGAAAGGAGATTACTGTTAAAATTATTAGAAATAGTAAGCCCCATTTTGTTCAAATCGTTCCATCCGAAATGCCTTAATTATTTAAAATTTATTTTTATTATTTGGGCGGCTACGGGCTTTCCGTTTGTAGTTGTTTCATGCCGGCTGGTTTT
>JAOZRY010000966.1 GCA_029939965.1 Bacteroidales bacterium
AATAACCACTCTCGTTTCCAGAAGCATCAACAGCGCTCACACCAATATAATATGTTACATCAGATGTAAGTCCTGAAAGCGAACATTCTGTTCCATCCACAGGTATGGGAAGCCCATAATCCCTGCTTGATGTACCGTAATATACCCTGTACCCGGAGATATCAATTTCGCTGTTAGCCTGCCAAGTCAGCAATATATCTTCATTTACTATTTCACCGGAAACACCTTCAGGTGGTAATGGTGGCGTCATATCGCCGGCACTTGATACAGCATAGGTTGTAACATTTGAATCGCCGCTTTCACCGGAAGTATTATAGGCTCGAACAATAAAATAGTAAGTAGTGCCCTCACTTAACGAAAAATTATCAAGAGAATATTGTGTGACATTTCCAACATCTTCGCTGAAAGGATAATCCCCAATAGAAAGACCATAATAAATTGTATACCCTGAAACTTCTCCCGAAGATGCATCCCATCTTAATATTGAGTCGGAAGCATGTACATTAAAACTATATATTGCTATTAAAAAAACCGTAATGAAGAAATATTTAACTTTCTGTTTCATATCATGCCCCCTTATGTGTTAATTTTGAATTTTAAATTCTTAATTCTTAGTGAATGGATTTTTCCTTAATTCAAAACTCAAAACTCAAAATTATAAGTGTATTACTCGATAATCATTAAATTAACAGGAGAGCCTGGAACTCCACTGTCAGGAGTTACAGTTGCCTGGGCTGAATAGGTGCTTTCAACACCAGAAGTATTGACTGCCACACAGACAAAATAATAAGTCTCCCCGCAGGTAAGTCCCGGCACTGTTCCATGGATACGTCCATCCACAGGAGAAGGGTTGCCAACATTAACCACACTTGGATAAGGTCCACCATTGTTTTGGCCATAATAAATTTTGTATCCTGCAATATTTGATTCACTATTGGGAAGCCAGGAAAAGGTTTCAACACAATCTGCTGCTGCAGTACCGCAAAAAATAAAAAAATAAAACCCAGCCACAACCAAACTAAACCACAACTTCCTGACATTCCTGTTTATAAATAAATTATCCATGTAAACCTCCTGATATTATTACAATAATTGTTATGTTAAGTTGTTTTGCAACTTTAGTGCCATCTATGGTTCATAGAGAATGACGATATTTAAGGAAAATGGCGGTAAATATCCTTGCGATGTAAAGCCTTTTCTAAAACAATGATGTCATTTTCTAATCTTAAGCCTATTCTATAAGAACCGAAACGGACTTTAAAACAGAAAGGATAACCTTTCATTTATTCAATTTTACCTAATTTATGTATTGATTCTGATTCAGAGAGTTGTTGAAAAACAAAAAATTCAATTTTATAACGTATTTTGGAAGGAATCTTAGCCAGTTCTTTTAAAAAATTTTTCCTATATTGAATTTTCAAGATTTTTTGTGTCCTTCCGGCAAACCTGCATAAATGCATTTTTTTAGCATATTTTTGACAAT
>JAOZRY010000278.1:0-4707 GCA_029939965.1 Bacteroidales bacterium
TGTCGGTAATGCGGTTATACAGGTATTTATCTATAGATGACTTGTGTTTATAAAGCATTTGCCTGCAAAGGTGTTCTGCAAAACAAGTGCAATTTATTTTTTAAGAGTAGCATTATAGCCAAGTTGGGTTAATAGAATTTATTCCCAAAAAATCATACTCATCATTTCTAACTCTAATTTCTCACGCAACCATTGCCGCAAAATCACCATCTTTTAGGCATTGTAACAATTAATACAGCAACTAAACGTTTGCCAATTAATTATCAAAAAACAGATTTGACTGTGAACAAATTCAAATATTTTTATCTCGGAACGCTCATTTTCTTTTTACTGGTTAGCTCTTCCATCCAGGCTCAAATAGGTGGTGATGGTGTTTACAGATTTCTCAATATGCCAAGTTCGGCACGAGCTGCTGCCATGGGTGGCAATTTTCTTGCTGTGAAAGATGGCGATATTACCCAGGCTCTTTTCAATCCTTCTATCATCTCATCCAATATGGATAATAACCTAGCATTGAGTTTTGTGGATTATTATACCGGTATTAATTATGGTCATGCCAGTTATGCCAAATCCTTTAATAACATCGGAACCTACACCGCTACAATGCAATATCTTAATTATGGTGAGTTTACCTATGCCGACCAAACCGGACAAACTTTTGGTACTTTTACTGCTAACGATTTGGCTTTAAGTATTGGATGGGGTAGGGAATTGGACTCACTTTTTTCGATAGGTGCTAATTTAAAAATGATCTATTCGGGTCTTGAAGATTATCAATCGTTTGGCGTAGCTGTAGATATAGCCGGTAGTTATCACAACCCAAAAAAGCAACTAACCGTTTCGCTAGTTGCCCGTAACATAGGTACCCAGATTAAGCCATACCGATCGGGGAATTATGAAAGATTGCCATTTGAAATCAATATTGGCATATCACAAAGGCTAAAGCATTTGCCATTCAGGTATTCCATTCTTTTTACTAACCTGCAAAAGTGGGACTTAACTTACAATGATCCTAACGACCCAGACCAGCAGATAGATCCGATAACCGGAGAAAAAAATGAAAAAGATGGATTTAGTGATTTTGCTGATAAAGCTATGCGGCACATCGTAATAGGTGGAGAGTTCATCCCTTCCAAATTCTTTTCTATTCGTGTTGGCTACAATTACCTACGCCGTAAAGAACTCGGTGTGTATAATAAAATGGGAACCGTTGGATTTTCGTGGGGGCTGGGAATAAAAGTTTCTAAATTCCAAATTGAGTATTCACGAGCAACATATCACCTTAATGGTTCACCCAATTATATTACCATCCGCACCAACCTTTCTGATTTTGGCAGGAGAAACTAACGCAGAATTTGCATTTTTTGAGGTTACCTTCAATAATATGCCGGAGCTATGGAGTATTAAAAAAATGTGGGATTTCAGATAGCCAATTTCCCAATTATTTATCAATTCCAATTTTCCTCCTTCCAATGTTTACATCCTATTCTATCTCAAGCACTCGGTATTCAAAAGGTTTAGGTACGCCTTTAAAATCTTCGATGTAAGTTTTGGAAATATTAGCCATGATAGACTTTTCTGTTTCTTGTCCTGAATTTTTAATATCCTGCATCACCTTATTGCAAAAGGCTTCGCACATCACAATCCGGTCGCCACGAGCTTTGCTCATGAGCCGTGCCGAGCTGTCGATATCTTTACCATAATAGTCGTTGGCACCTTCAAAAAACGAAATGTTATAAACATCTGTACAGTAATGTATGCCTACTTTACATTCGTAAAAAAGTTCTTTTAGAGGATGATTAATCAGGGTATCCACTGTAGCATATATCTCTCCAAGCAACGACAGGTAGTTACTAAATGCATTATTTTTTACCAATTCACTATCAGGGAGATATAGCATCATTTCATCTCCAATTCCTTTCACCACATAATTAGGAAATTGATTGAGTACCGAAATAAAATTAAAGGTATTATTTACTTTTTTAATCCATGTGTTTTTATTGTCTTTGTACTTATCAGCAGTCGAATTTATAAGATCGATAAAAATACACACTCCTGGCACAGGTTCAAGATTATCAATTAGTGTCTGCATTTCGGCAGATTTCGGATTTCGAAAATTTACATATTTTACCATTATTATTTCTTTTGCTTCGGGGTTAAAATCATTTTTTCGATGATCAAAATATTGTGATTGCTTTCGTGACGATACTCTACTCTGTCCATCATTTTTTTTATAAAAAATATACCCAGCCCGCCAATCTCACGCTCTTCGATGGGTTTGTCCATATTGTCAGTATCTTTATGATCAAGAGGATTAAAAGCTTTTGCATCATCCTCAATGGTAATTTTTAGTACATCTTTGCTAAAGCTTGCTTTAATGTTAATGATGTGTTCCTCTTCATCATTGTAACCATAATTTATAATGTTAGATATAACTTCTTCCATCGCAAGGTTTATCTTGTGCATTTCTCCAAACTTAATGCCCCATTCATCGCACAATTGCTCTATAAAGGATTCAACTTTAAGAATATCATCAACCTTATTTCTAATATCCACATACTTCTCATTATTATTTTTATTCACCTTATTTAAATAATAGGTTAGTACTAAAATAGTAATATCATCAGATTGTTCAGCTCCTAAAGCAAAAGTCCGTGTTGCTTCAAGGAGTTTGTTTGTAACATCTTTGGGAGATTTTTCACTGCAAAGACTATTGAGCAAATCTTCGAATCTTTTATCACCCATCAGCTCCTGCTTTACATCCATGGCTTCGGGTATTCCATCAGTGTACAAAACTATCGTTTCTGATTTATCGAGCCTTACATTAGCTGATTTATATTTAATTGTATCAAAAAGCCCGAGAGGAGTGCCATGTGTGTGATGGAGTTTTTCAATTACACAGTTTTTTCTTAAAATGTATGGGTAGTTGTGGCCTGCATTGCAAAATTCCAAATCGCCGGTTTCGAGGTTAATTATACCAAGAAAAAATGTTACAAACATTGCGTTGTCGTTATCAGTACAAAGTTCAATATTTATTTCCGAAACAATTTCAGAAACCGTTTTGCCGGCAATGGCTTTGGCACGCAGCAGTGTACGTGTAATGGCCATAAACAATGATGCAGGCACACCTTTGCCCGATACATCACCAATGGCAAAAACCAGGTTATTATCATCCAGAAAAAAGAAATCATATAAATCACCGCCAACTTCCCTCGCCGGATCTAATATTGCGAAAAGATCAACATCTTCACGGTCAGGAAATGGTGGGAATATTTTGGGGATTATACCTTGCTGGATGTCGTGAGCAATTTTGAGTTCGCTTTCAATTTTGTTTTTAGCTGCCGTAGTTTCCTCAAGGTTTTGCATGTAATTTTTCAACTCCTTTCGCATCATTTCAAAGGAGTTTGTGAGCATGCCAATCTCATCATTGTTTTTTATGGGTGGGAGTACAATATCAAAATTTCCTGTCCCGAATTTTACAGATGTAGCTGCCAGCTCTTCGATAGGCTTTGTTATTCGTTTTGAAATTACGGTGATAACAATAAAAATAAGGATAATGCCGCCAATCGCTAACATCATTAGGGTAATAAAAAGGGTATGAAGGTCAGCGAAAAGTTCTTCCTCAGGAAAGAATATTCCTAACGACCAGCCGCTCGAAGGAAGACCAGTATAATACAACCAGTCATTTCCATGGCCAGCTAAAGGTTTGTGTTTAATAAAACCCGTTTCGCCGCCGATCATACTTTTTCCAAGCTGCCTGAGATCGGGGCGATTAAACTGTTCGGCCAACGAAAAAATACTTTCGTTCATTATTAGCGAATCCATGGGGTGGGTGAGGAAAGTACCACGTTTTGATATTAGAATAGCATAACCATTTTCAATAATATTTATGCTGTCGATGAGAGTTTCTAACCAGCTCAGGTCTATGTCAACGGTTACAATTCCCTTAAGCTTACGATTGATTCCCTGACCTGAATAAAATGGAACTGAATAAGTTGCCATAACAATACCTCCTCCATTTTCATCAAAATAGGGTTCTGTCCATACAGGTTTACCCAAACTTTTTGGAGTTTGATACCAATCGTGATAAAAATATTGATAGCTGTCGTTACCCAGATTTTTTTGTTTTATACTATCACCCTCTTTATAATAATACGGGGCGAAATAGAGCTGATCGGGGTAATAACCATAGGGTTCAAAGGCTATGCAACAACCAAAAACCTCAGAGTTATTTTCAACAATAGGTTTCATAAATTGCTCTATCTCGGCCTCTATGAAGTGAATATTTTCGAGAATAGGAGTCAGATTTTCCGGAATTTTTTCAGCTGCTGTCAGAACATTCTCTATGCTATTTACAGTTGACAAAGCAAGGTTCGATGCATTTTGCCGGACAGTCTTCATTAGTATTTTTCGTGATGCCTGGTAATCGATCACCATAATAGATGAAAAAATAAGGATAATACCCGTGAGGATGTAAAACCTTAATTTAAAAGCTATTCCGCTATTATTAAACATTTTCCATATCTCCATAAATTAAACTGCCGAAAAATACACAAAACCCATTTAATAATGCAAATTTAATTTTTTTGGTTCTACTGCGAATCTAATGGAACATACAAAAATACTAAAATGGTTCAATGGTTCAATGCTAAAATGATTTAATGATTCAATGCTAAAATGATTCAGTGATTCAATGATTTAATGCTA
>JAOZRY010000278.1:4717-5336 GCA_029939965.1 Bacteroidales bacterium
TGGGAGTATCTTGGCAACATATGCCATAAAAATAAATCCAAACAAATATATCCTAAATCCTGCCGGCCAGCTATCAGCCGGATAGTTAAACAATGCAATTGTAGTAGCTATTAACAATATAAAAGGCAACCAATAAGGTATAAGGAGCAAATATTTTAAAAGCAGCTTCTTATTTAAAACCCACGTTTTGAAGGATGCCCACAGGTAATAATCGCCAGCCAAAAGCAAAACCAAAAATGGGTATCGCCCGGCATTTTTCGGATAAAGTTGAAGAACAACAAAATATCCTCCAACGATGGCAATTGCAATTACCAATATCTTTATAACCTGTTTCATATATTGCAAAAAAATGCTTAAATGATTCAATGCTTCAATGATTTAATGCTTCAATGCTTCAATGATTTAATGCTTCAATGCTTCAATGCTTCAATGATTTAATGCTTCAATGCTTCAATGCTTCAATGCTTCAATGCTTCAATGCTTCAATGCTTCAATGATTTAATGCTTCAATGATTTAATGATTTAATGATTTAATGCTTCAATGATTTAATGCTTCAATGATTTAATGATTTAATGCTTCAATGATTTAATGCTTCAATGATTTAATGCTTCAATGATT
>JAOZRY010000279.1 GCA_029939965.1 Bacteroidales bacterium
AATCTCCACGATTGAGAATGAATTACAATTTTCATCCTCAGCACGAAGACCCATTGAACAGGATGCTAAATGCTATGGAACCAGGTACCTATATCCAGCCCCACAAGCATGAAAACCCTGATAGATTCGAAATTTTTCTGGTATTGCGCGGAAGGTTTGTTGTATTTACATTTGATGAAAACGGAAACATTACCGATCATGTAATTCTTGATACACACAAAGGGAATTTTGGAGTGGAGATTCCTGCGAAAGTTTTTCATACCCTGCTGTCGCTCGAAAACGATTCGGTGGCCTACGAAATAAAGGAAGGCCCTTACTCTCAGTCATCAGCAAAAAATTTTGCTCCCTGGGCACCAGCCGAAGGAGCTAAGGAGGTGAAGAACTATATGAAAAGTTTGTTAAATAAAGTTGGCCTTAAACTTTAATAAAAATCAAATTAATTTTTAAAACATTAAATACTACTTAATATATTATGGCATCACCAAAACCATCTATACCTAAAGGAACACGGGATTTTACTCCAGAAGAAATGGTAAAACGGAACTATATTTTCGATACCATCAAACGGATTTTTAAGCTTTATGGTTATCTGCCCATCGAAACACCGGCAATGGAAAACCTGTCGATGCTGCTTGGAAAATATGGTGATGAAGGAGATAAACTTCTTTTCAGAGTTTTAAATTCAGGCGATTTTCTTTCGAAAGTAAATGAAGACGAGTTTACAAAACGCGAATCCCTGAGCCTTGCAGGTAAGATTTCCGAAAAGGGATTGAGGTATGACCTTACAGTGCCGTTTGCCAGGTTTGTAGTTCAGCACCGCAACGAAATTAGTTTCCCGTTTAAAAGATACCAAATTCAGCCGGTATGGCGTGCCGACCGCCCGCAAAAAGGGCGTTACCGCGAGTTTTACCAGTGCGATGTGGATGTGGTTGGAAGTAATGCACTGTTGAATGAAGTGGAATTAATCCAGATGATTCATGATATTTTTGAGCAGCTAAATGTAAATGTTGTAGTGAAGCTGAACAACAGGAAAATACTGGCCGGAATTGCCGAAATAATTGGGGCATCAGATAAAATGATGGATGTTACAATTGCGATTGACAAGCTGGAAAAAATAGGTTTGGAAAAAGTAAACGAAGAACTTCTTGCAAAAGGAATTTCGGATGAATCAGTTCAAAAGCTACAGCCCATCCTATTAATGGAAGGAACTGACGAAGAAAAATTTGATGTGCTCGAAAGCCAATTGCTCACCAGCGAAATTGGGATGAAGGGAGTGGCAGAGATGAGAGAAATTTTTGAAGCCGTAAGGGAGTTGGGGTTGGAAGATTTAACCGAGTTGGACCTAACCCTTGCGCGTGGCTTAAATTATTACACCGGTGCAATAATCGAAGTAAAAGCCAAAGATTTAAAATTCGGAAGCATTTGTGGTGGTGGTCGTTATGATGATCTTACAGGTGTTTTCGGGATGCCGGGAATATCGGGAGTAGGAATTTCTTTTGGTGCCGATCGAATTTATGATGTACTAAATGATCTTAATCTTTTTAGCGATTCAGAAAATGCCTCTACGCAGGTGTTTTTTGTGAATTTTGGTAAAGAAGAAGAAAAATACTGTTTGAAAAAGATTCGCCAAATTCGTGCTGCAGGTATTAATGCCGAACTTTTTCCGGAGTCGGCAAAAATGAAAAAGCAAATGACCTATGCCAACAAAAAGCAAATTCCCTGGGTTGTACTGGTAGGAAAAAGTGAGATTGAATCGAATATTTTATCAGTAAAAAACATGAAAACCGGCGAGCAAAAAGAATACACTTTAAATGATTTTATTAATCTGATAAAGTAAACTTATATGCAAAAACCGGAGTTTCAGGAATTTGATGCCGTTGGTGAAGAAACATTGGAAGCCATTGGAAAAGCCGATCGGTTTAATAATTGGATGTACCAAAGTATTAAACCCTGGTGCAATGGCCGCATACTCGAAATAGGCAGTGGTGCCGGCAATATTTCCAAATATTTTTTAAACGATAATTTTAAAATCCGGCTCACCGACATCCGCGAAAATTATTGTGAAAAGCTAAGTGAAAAGTTTGGTGATTACCCAAATTTATCAGGTATCGAAAAAATGAATCTTGTTGATCCTGATTTCGAAAAGAAGCACAAGGAATTGCTGTGTTCTTTCGATACGGTTTTTGCTCTCAATGTAATCGAACATATCGAAGATGATTTTATGGCAATACAAAACTGCCGAAAGTTGTTGAAAGAAGGAGGCCGGTTAATTATTCTTGTTCCTGCCTATCAGAGTTTATTTAACATTTTTGATGTTGGTCTTGGCCACCACCGGAGATACAATAAAAGTAGTTTATCCAACCTTTTCCACAAAAATAATTTTCGGGTAATTCATAGCCAATACTTCAACTTTGCCGGATTATTCGGCTGGTTTTTTTCGGGCACAATTCTCAAAAAGAAGATTATCCCCACGGGGCAGGTAAAAATATTCAACACTTTGGTTCCAATTTTCAAAATTGCCGATAAAATTATTTTCCGGCGTATTGGATTATCAACCATAATTGTTGGAAAAAAATAGAAGGGTTGAAATAAAATTGGGCATTGTGTTTTATCCCGATTAATTCATAAGTTTTTCGTAATGAATTAATCGGGTTACAATCGTCTTGATAAAAACAATTGAATTTACCTCCGGATTATAACTAAATAAGGGCTTACACAGAAATAAGTCTGGGAATTTAGGAAAAATATTTTGTGCACCTCGATCTCAACGATTTCTGACACCCACTTCCTGAAAAATTGAGTTTTCTTGCAGACACAAGTTATTTCATTACGATCCCTATATCAACGATTCTGCAAAAGATGCCAAATTTAGAATGAAAATAAAAAAGCCAACCTTACAAGGATGGCTTTTTTATTTGGTTATTTAGTAAATGGTTATTTGCTTTCGGTTTATTGATTCCGTTTGCAATACATTTTATAGCCAAGGTTTTAAACAATTTCTTAGATCAATCCTTTTTCATGCTTTTCCTTAATCACCTTAAGCATATCCTGAGTCATGCGATCCAGGTCCCATTTCGGATTCCAGCCCCACTCTTCACGGGCAGCACTGTCGTCCATTTTGTTGGGCCACGATTCGGCAATACCCTGTTTTACTTTGTCAACATCATAATCCATAATGAAATCAGGATAGTACTTTTTAACGGCATTAAAAACAATTTCAGGATCGAAACTCATAGCCGAAATGTTGAAACAATTGCGGTGAATTAGTTTATCCGGATCAGCTTCCATCAGGTCGATGGCTGCATCCAATGCATCGGGCATATACATCATATCCAGAAATGTACCTTTTGGTAACGGACATGTGAATTTACCAGTTTTTACAGCTTCATAAAAAATCTCAACGGCATAATCAGTAGTTCCACCACCAGGTAAAGTTACATTTGAAATAATTCCAGGATAGCGAACACCACGTGTATCTACTCCAAAGCGTTTGAAATAATAATCGCTTAACAGTTCACCAGCTACTTTGGTTACACCATACATGGTTCCCGGTCGCTGGATAGTATCCTGAGGTGTGTTGTCGAGTGGTGTGCTCAAACCAAAAGCACCTATTGAGCTGGGAAGGAAAACCGCACAATTGTGCTCACGAGCTACTTCCAAAACATTGTAAACACCATTGGCACCAACATTCCAGGCTGCTTGTGGGTTTGCTTCGGCTACTGCCGAAAGCAATGCTGCGAGGTTATAAATTGTGTCGATGTTGTATTTTTTTACCACATCGTTAATGCGGGCCACATCGGTAGCATCTATAACTTCCAACGGACCACTTTCTGCAAGTTCCGGCGAAGGCTTGGTTCTGCGATAACCAGCCACTACATGATCATTACCATACCTATTGCGTAATTCCATGGTCAATTCCGAACCAATTTGTCCTACTGACCCGATAACAAGAATATTTTTCATTTAGTGTAAGATTTTATTTGATTTGTTAATAGAATAACAATAAAGGCAGCAAAAGTATAATTTTTTATAAAACAGCCTTTTAATAAATTAATTTTCCCGATTTTATGATAATTATTCACAAACAATTCTATTATATTTGCCGCCTGTTAACGAGCAAACAATAGCTTTTTTATTACACAAAAAATAAAATTAATATGTACGGAAAAATTAAAGAACATTTACAAAACGAACTTTCCGATATAAGGGAAGCCGGGTTGTTTAAGGGAGAACGGATTATTTCTTCGCCACAGGAAGCCGAAATCAGTCTTACCACAGGCCAAACAGTACTTAACTTTTGCGCCAACAATTACCTGGGGTTATCCAACCATCCAAAGTTGGTAGCAGCGGCAAAACAAGGGCTCGAATCCCATGGTTATGGAATGTCGTCAGTTCGATTTATTTGTGGCACACAGGATTTGCACAAAACTCTCGAGGCAAAAATTGCTGAATTTTTTGGCACCGAAGATACCATCTTGTATGCTGCCTGTTTTGATGCAAACGGCGGAGTATTCGAACCTTTGCTTAACGCCGAAGATGCCATAATCTCCGATTCGCTCAACCACGCTTCCATTATCGATGGAGTACGTTTATGCAAAGCACAGCGCTACCGGTACAAAAATGCTGATATGGAAGACCTTGAAGCAAAACTTAAGGAAGCACAGGCGCAGCGTTTCAGAATAATTGTTACCGATGGTGTTTTTTCGATGGATGGCAATGTAGCTCCAATGGATAAAATTAACGAATTGGCAAAAAAATATGACGCTATGGTTATGATCGACGAATGCCACTCGGCAGGAGTTGTTGGGAAAACCGGCCGTGGTGTTACCGAATTATTTGATGTAAGAGGCCAAATTGACATTATTACCGGTACACTCGGAAAAGCTTTTGGCGGTGCTATTGGTGGATTTACAACCGGTCGTAAGGAAATCATCGAAATCCTGCGTCAGCGTTCGCGTCCGTATTTGTTTTCAAACTCAATTCCTCCATTGGTTGCAAATGCCGGCATCGCAATGTTCGATATGATGGCCGAAACCTCTGAACTGCAAGACAAGCTGCACTCGAATACCGATTATTTCATGGAAAAAATGAAAGCTGCCGGATTCGACATCAAGCCTACCAAATCAGCAATTTGTGCAGTAATGTTGTACGATGCCAAACTTTCGCAGGAGATGGCTGCAAAATTATTAGAAGAGGGTATTTATGTTATTGGATTCTACTATCCGGTAGTTCCAAAAGAACAAGCACGTATTCGTGTTCAGCTTTCGGCAGGGCACGAAAAAAAGCATCTCGATAAAGCCGTTGCAGCATTTATTAAAGTGGGTAAAGAGCTG
>JAOZRY010000012.1:0-16786 GCA_029939965.1 Bacteroidales bacterium
AATTCCCCCGGAAGCAGCCCCCACGTATAGGGTATTGGCATCGCTTGATTTGAATCCAATGCAATTTAACCTTCCAAGCCCATTATATCCACCAGGTGTTGTTGTAGGTCCCATTGAAGACCAGTTACCTGAAGAGCTTTTGGAATCGGGGTTTTCTTTGAGGAATCTCTGAAGTTCTTCATAAGCTGTAGTTTCAGGAAACTTACCTGTTGTCTGGTCAATCCTGCTTTCCCAAAACCATTCCCATCGCCTGAATATTTTCCAGTATGGGGCTTTTACCTGTTCGCCGTTTTTTTCGTAATAACCATTAGTTACGTTAAAAGGTTTCCAATAATCATTAAACGTATCCCGGATTTCGTAAAAAGTGAGTTCGCCATTTTGTAATTTGTCCTGAGGCAGGTTATCGATCCATTGTTGGGAAAAGCTATTTAAATATGTAAAGGCAACGAAGAAAATAAATATTGTAACTGTTTTCATAATTCAAAATGTTGAGTTAATAATGTCATTAAATAATTAAGATTCGCAAGAACCTCTGATTTTGTGGGAAATGTTTTTGGAATGATTTACAAATATAGTAGAAGCACTCATCAATGCAACAATTTAGGTAAAAAAATGCGCAAATGTAAATCATCACAATAATTAGCAACAAGTTAGTTTTTGTATTGATTAATACTTTTTAACAAAAAAATATATTTTTATATCCTTGATATTCAAACCTGATCAATTGTTATTGTAGTAACACTTTGTTTCTCATCTTATTCGCAATGAAAATAAATTAGTTTTGCATACAGTTGAAAATTAGCTCACTAAACTATAGTAGAGTATGATAAAAAAAGTATTGGTTGCAAATCGCGGTGAGATAGCCATCCGTGTAATGCGTTCTTGCAGGGAAATGGGAATAACATCGGTTGCAGTTTTCTCAGATTCCGACCGGTCGGCAATGCATGTACGGTATGCTAACGAAGCATATCACATTGGCCCTTCTCCATCTTCAGAGAGCTATCTCAAAGCTGATAAAATAATAGAAGTTGCAAAACTGGCTGGTGCTGATGCCATTCATCCGGGGTATGGATTTTTGTCGGAGAATGCTTCATTTTCGGAAAGGTGCAAAAAAGAGGGAATAATATTTATTGGCCCTGATGCTTTTGCAATCACAAGCATGGGCGATAAAATTACATCGCGAAAGCGAATGATTAATGCCGGAGTTCCGGTTGTACCAGGAACTACTGAATCTATTACTGATGAAAATGAGGCTATAAAAAAGATAATGGAAATTGGTTTACCGGTTATGATTAAAGCCTCTGCCGGTGGTGGTGGAAAAGGAATGAGATTGGTAAAAAAAGAAAATGATATTTTGAGTTCGATCCGAGCGGCAAAATCAGAAGCCAGCGCATCGTTTAGTGATGATGCTGTATATATTGAAAAATATATCCAATCGCCACATCACATCGAATTCCAAATACTTGCTGATAAATACGGAAATACTATTCATCTTTTCGAGCGCGAATGTTCTGTTCAGCGCCGTCACCAAAAGGTGATCGAAGAAACGCCATCGCCTTTAATGAATGCTGAGATACGCGAAGAGATGGGAAAAACTGCAGTTGCCGCTGCAAAAGCAGTAAATTATCATGGTGCAGGTACAATTGAGTTTATTGTTGATGATAATCTTAATTATTACTTTTTGGAGATGAATACGCGTTTGCAGGTTGAGCATCCAATTACCGAAAGAGTAGTTGGTGTAGATCTTGTAAAAGAACAAATAAAAATAGCTCAGGGAGAGAAACTTACATTGAAGCAAGAAGAGCTAAAACAATTGGGTCATGCAATCGAATGTAGAATTTATGCCGAGGATCCTGAGAATAACTTTATGCCATCGCCCGGAACAATTACGCATATTACTGAGCCATTGGGATTAGGTGTTCGCCACGATGGGTATGTATATGAAGGATATGAAATACCGATATATTACGATCCGATGATATCGAAATTAATTGTATGGGCACCCAACAGGACGGAAGCCATCAACAGGATGAAACGTGCTTTGTATGCCTATAAAATTACAGGAATAAAAACATCCATTCCTTTTCTGGCCAGAGTTATGGAAAATGAGGACTTTATAAATGGAAATTACAATACTCATTTTATAGAAAAAAACCATGAATTTCTTATGACCAGACAACCTTGTGGTGATAAATGCCAGGATATTGCATTAATTGCTGCATATATTCATTATTTTAACAAACTAAATAATATCTCATCAAATTCCGAAAAGGCATCTGAAAATACAAATGCCTGGAAAGAATTTGGAAGAAAGAAATCAGTTTTGAGATTTTAGGAATTAAAATTATAAAATTATGTCGCTGGAAATAAAAATTAACGACAAGACAGCAAAAGTTAAACTGCTTAAACACGATAATAATATTTACGAAATTGAGGTAGATAACAGAGTATATAAACTCGATGCTTTAATGGTTGAACAGGGTGTATATTCGATTCTGCATAATAATATTTCGCATAATGTTGAATTAATTGAAAAAGACGATCACAGGCATTTTAATGTAAATACTTACTATTATTCGTACGATGTTGAAATAATAGATGCCGAAGCAAAGTATAAGCAAAATCGAAGTAAGGATGATCTTGATGACATACGAAAAATTGCAAGCCCAATGCCCGGAAAAGTTGTGAAAATTCTGGTAAAAGTTGGTGACGAAGTAAAAGCCGGCGAAACGGTTATTATTGTATCGGCAATGAAAATGGAAAGCGAGTACAAAGTACAAAAAGATCGAGTAATTAAGGAAATACTTGTTGAGGAAGGCGATACAATAAATGGAAATCAAACTCTTGTTGTAGTTGAGTAATTAAATTTGTTTTATGATTTCAAAGAATGAAATATTATCAAAGTTAAGGGAACTGAAACCTATCCTTTACCATGACTATGCTGTTAAAGAAATTGGACTTTTCGGTTCATTTTCTGACAACACATTTACAAATAATAGTGACATTGATATTCTTGTAGAATTAGAAAGACCCATAGGTTGGAAATTTTTTTCACTCGAATTATATTTGGAGGAAATATTTGATAGGAAAATTGACTTAATTACAAAAAATGCTTTAAAAGAGCAAATTAGAGATGTAATTTTAAAGCAGGTTAATTACGTTTAATGAAAAAGGAAAACAGGACATATCTTATGTACCTTGAAGATATTCGAACAGCGATGAATAGAATTGCTGAATATATCAGCGAAATGAGTTTCAAAAACCACCTCAACCATTTACTAACCGATAAATAGCAAACGGCAATAAATTTCAGAAATTTAATAAAATTAGTGTAAAACCGAATAAACATAAAATAACATGGCATCGTTAGAAGAGAAGATTAAGCAATTTGAAGAAAAGAATAAATTAGCCGAACTGGGTGGAGGTAAAGAACGGATAGAAAAACAACATAATGCCGGCCGAAAGACTGCACGCGAAAGGGTTGCCGATTTGTTAGATCCGGGCACTTTTGTTGAGATGGATAAATTTATAACCCATCGGGCTACCGATTTCAATATGCAGAATAATAAGATTTTGGGTGATGGTGTTGTTAGTGGTTATGGAAAAATTGACGGTCGTTTGGTTTATGTTTTTGCGCAGGATTTTACAGTTTTTGGTGGAACACTCTCCCGAGCAAATGCCGATAAGGTTTTGAAAATAATGAAGCTCGCTATGAAAATGGGAGCTCCTGTAATCGGTCTCAACGATTCGGGTGGGGCACGCATTCAGGAAGGCGTTCAAAGTTTGGCAGGATATGCTGATATATTTTTACTAAACACAAAAGCATCGGGAGTAATACCACAGATTTCGGTAATTATGGGGCCATGTGCTGGTGGAGCTGTTTATTCGCCAGCTATTACCGATTTTATTTTTATGGTAAAAAACACAAGTTATATGTTTGTAACCGGACCTGATGTTATTAAAACTGTTACTCACGAAGAAGTTACAAAAGAAGAATTGGGTGGAGCTATGACCCATAATGCTACCAGTGGTGTGGCGCATTTTACCGGCGATAATGATGAACAAACCATGCAAATGGTTAGAGAACTTATGGGTTTCCTGCCCTCAAATAATATGGGAGATGCACCGCGAAAGTCTGGTACTGACGATCCGAACAGAGAAGATATAAAGTTGGATTCGGTTGTACCCGATGATCCTAATAAACCGTACGACATGAGCGAAATTATTTGTACAGTTGTGGATAACCAGAACTTTTATGAAGTACAACCTCATTATGCAAAAAATATTATTGTTGGTTTTGCTCGTATGGATGGAAGATCTGTTGGTATTGTTGCCAATCAGCCACAGTTTTTGGCCGGAGTACTCGATATTAATTCTTCGTTAAAGGCCGCTCGATTTGTACGATTCTGCGATGCTTTTAATATTCCGTTGATTACTTTTGAAGATGTACCCGGATTTTTGCCTGGCACTGCACAGGAGTTTGGTGGAATTATAAAACATGGTGCTAAGTTACTTTATGCCTATTCGGAAGCTACAGTTCCAAAAATTACCGTGATTACCCGAAAAGCTTATGGTGGTGCATACGATGTAATGTCGAGCAAGCACATTGGTGCAGATGTTAACCTGGCTTACCATACAGCCGAAATAGCTGTAATGGGTGCTGATGGTGCAGTAAATATTTTATATCGCGGTAAGCTGAACGAAGAAGAGAGAAAGAAAGCCGTTAAAGATTATAAAAGCACATTTGCAAGTCCATACAAAGCTGCTGAGTTGGGTTATATCGATGAAATTATCTATCCACGACAAACACGCAAAAAACTTATACAGGCATTAGAAATGACTCAAAACAAGAGCGAGCAAAGTCCTCCTAAGAAACATGGGAATATTCCTTTGTAGTTGGAGGTGTGGGATATGTGTTTGACTTTTAAGAAATTTATCTATTTTTGTGGTAAATTTAATATAGCTAAAATGACGACAATAACTATTAACCAAGAAGTTGAAGGTTTATCTAAAACAGAATATAGTACTGTTGAAGAATTATTTATCGCTTTGAAGAAAATAGCTCCAGTGAAGTTTTACCAAGCAGACGCAGAAGAGTTTTTTGATGAAACTCTAAAGAATATAGAAACCTCGAAAAACAATCCAAATCGAAGATTAACAAATTTTCAAGGATGAAAGTATTTGAGGAAGATGGCATTATTGATGACCTTAAAAAACGAAATCTGACAAAATCATATCTCAAAGCGAAACGATATATAGAATTAGGATTTTATGAGACTGTTGATTTACGGAAGCGCAAACCAAAAAGCGAGGGGGTGTTCTATTTTAAAATTGACAAAAAGTATCGGGCTATTGGTTACATTGAGAAAAACACAGATTTCATAGTTACCGAAATTTCAGACCACCAGAAATAACCCACAAATCATAGTTCATTCTGAAACCCAAGAATTTACCTTTTTTTGTGGTAAAATAAATAACACAGCAAAATGACGACTATTACAATTAAAATCGGAATAAAACCCTCGAAGACGATTTTTGAAGATTGGGAAGATTTTTTGATTGAATGGGTCATGATGAAAGAAAAATTTGAACTTACCCCGGAGCATATTAAAATCTTAAAATCCCGAGAAAAGGAAGCTGATAACGCCACAGACGATGGCCTTACCTGGGACGAAGTAAAATCTGGTATCCGTAGAAATGTATAAACTTCGATTACTTCCATTAGTAGAAATGTATATTCAGGGGATTGTTGATTATTATTGCTGTTCTACATACCAGCCGCAACACAAAAATTTGGCATAAACGGTAACCAGCAATATGTAGGATAAGTAGTTTGACTTTTCAAAAGATTTACCGGTTTTTGTAGGGAAGTAAGAACCGGAAAAATGACAATATTAACTATTAACCAGAATGTTGTCGGTTTATTTAAAACATAATATTTAGTTGTTCTTCAAATGAGTATTTTAAACTCTCAAAAGATTAATTTACCAAAGGAAGTGTAATAATAAATGTAGTTCCATACCCCTCGTGCGATGTATAAGAAACCTCTCCTCCCGAATTAATTATAATACTTTTAACAATTGCTAACCCAAGCCCCATACCTCCTGATTTGGTTGTAAAATTTGGTGAGAAGATTTTTCCTGCGATATCTTCTGATATACCGCCACCATTATCCGTTATTTCGATTATATTACTCTGCAATTGTTTTTGAATCCTAATTTTTATTGTTCCATCAGTTTTTGTTCCGATTGCCTGAATCGAGTTTTTAAGTAAATTATTGAATGCCCGAAGTAGTTGTTCCTTGTCAGCAAAAACTGTATAGTCTAAATCTGTTTTATAATCAAATGAAAAAGATACCTCGTTATAATTTTTAAACAAACTTATGGAGCTTTTAATAATTTCAATTAAATCAATATTTTCTTTTTTGCTTAATTGTATTTTGGCAAAATCAGAAAATTCTGATGCAATAGCACTTAACGAATTTATTTGTTCAATCATGGTTTGTGTAAATTTTTCCAACCGCATATCCCAATTTGGAGATTGATTTTGCCAGGCTCGCTGCAAATACTGTACGCTTAGTTTCATTGGTGTAAGCGGATTTTTTATTTCGTGAGCCACTTGTTTTGCCATCTCTCTCCAGGCCGATTCACGCTCCGACTTTGCTAATAATTCTGCACTTTTGGCAAGTTCATCAATCATCCGGTTGTATTCCGAAACAAGTTGACCAATCTCATCATTTTTACTCCAATCAATCGTTTCATTTTGTCCATCCAGTTTTACCTGCCTTATTTTGGCCATAATCATTTTTAATGGCCTCGAAATATAGTTGGAAACAAATAATGCAATCAACAACGAGAGTGCGATTAAAATAACATATATGTTTATGTAAGTAACAAGAAATGCTGATATTTCCCTTCTCAAATCATTTTCTTTCGAAAAATATGGCAGATTCAAATATGCTATTACATCACCCATGGTATTTACAAATGGAATATATGCAGATAGGTATTCTTGTTTCCCTATGTTTTCAACATGAATAAAAAGTGAACTATTATCATAAACCAAAGCTTTATATGCTTGCGCATTAATATTTTTACTTATTAGTTGTTCTTCGTATATTTGGGGTCTTGATGATGCTATTAGTTTTCCGTTTAAATCAAAGAGGTTAATATCGGTAAAAAATACATTCGAAAATTTAATTAAAAGATCGGTAATCATATATGCTTGCGGTTCATTAAAAGTCTCTATATCCGAAAACTTGTGCTGCATTTCTACAAGTACCGAATGAGTTTTTTCACTTAAAATATCTTCATTTTTTTGATCGTTGAGATTATTAATATATATAATAGTAAAAACACCAATAACCAAAAACGAAAACAGAATAACAAAAGTCATGGATAATTGAAGTCTGGTTCTTAAACTCAGACTAATTTTTTTTGTAGAAAATGGAAAAATAAAAAGAATAAAGATTACACTATAAAAAAAAATAAAAAACAAAAACAAATACGAAAAAGGCGCAAGTATATCTGCTATTGATTTTTGTTTCTTGCTAATTATAAGATCATTGTTTTG
The DNA here is from genome assembly GCA_029939965.1 of Bacteroidales bacterium. Taxonomy (GTDB): domain Bacteria; phylum Bacteroidota; class Bacteroidia; order Bacteroidales; family 4484-276; genus SABY01. The sequence goes on from JAOZRY010000012.1 coordinate 7,573, forward strand.
ATCAATTTTATAAAAGAGATGATTATATCCATTTTGATTAAAAAAATCAAATTGACCTGCTGAATGATCGTAGTTGTGAAGATCAAAATTATAGAAGTATTCACCAACACGAATATTTAATTTGTTAGCTTGATATTTTGCATAAGAGTATTCTGTAAGATCGGGGTTTTGTTTGATATTTTCGTTTACAAGTAAATCCGGAAAACCCAAATCACGTGCTACATATTTTGGAAGGAGTTCGATATATATTTTAATGGCCAAAGGTTTGAAAGTAGAATTTGAAAAATCAAATACTGCTATATATCCATTTTCGCCGGAAGCATATTTGAGAAAGCTCAGTTCCGGACTTTTTGTTTTTATACCGTTTGATTCAATTATTTCATCAAAATACGAATCACAGTTTATTGCAATATTTTCTGGTTGGATATCGAGTATATCTTTAGAATTACATATTGTTATCTGGTAATCGTATTTTTCAAAATAGCCATTAAAGAAATTTCTAAAAAAGTATTCTTCAAATACCAGTTGATCAAAATCTGTTTGTTCATATCTGGTCAGTAAGTCTATAAGATTTTCATCTTTATATACTTTTTCACTCTCACTGTAAAAAATGTATTCAGCTAACGGATCACGTTGTTCTGATGCTAAATGAACAGCAAGTAATTTCCGAAATTCTTTTTCTTTTGATGTATTGTATTTGTGAAGTGAATATGTGGATATGATGGAAAAAAGGAGAATATAGAACACAATATTTCCAAGGCTGAATTTGAAAACACTTTTTTGAAAAAACACTCCAAATGAAAAAATGTATATAAAAGTAAAAATGAGATACCAAATATCGGCATTTGAAAAAAGCATACCATAAATTGAAAAAGCAATAAAAACACAGGTTAATAATATGGCATAAATAGTAAGATTTTTACTGTATTTATAGGCATAAAATGAGAGCTTTGAGCTTATTAATAAATATGACAACACTGCTGCACCAATTATTATAAAGCTTAAGAAACTCATTTGCGATAAGCTAAAAATGTTATTTAGATCCAACGAAATGCTCGAATCAATTATAAGACTTCTGAAAATAAATTCGATACCCTTGAAAAAAATAAAGTTGTGCAGAAATAATGAGAATATCAAAAAATATTTGTGCAGCACGCTTTTCTGCAAATTTTTTAGTTTAAATTTTACATGCCTGTATATAAAAAATGATAGAATAAGAACGAAGATGGTATTTAAAAATAAGTCGCCTATTGATGGTATTAAATCTGAGTATCCATAGTAATATGGCGAAAAAAAAGTTGATTGATATAATACACGGGGAATTTCAAAATAGAAAATTGCAATACGTAATATTATCAGATCAGCAATAAAACCAAAAAGAAACAAAAAGAACTTACTCGTTTTTATTAAGATCAATAAATGTATTTTGTAAATCAATACAATTATTAATAGCAGTGTAATGAAGTAAATAATAAAAAGTATGTTTAGTTCTCGTTGAGAAATTGATGTGTTTGAATCGAATGAAATCGAAAAAAGAAAAGTACCATCTAACGAATTTACATTGTAATGTTGGGAAGGGGTTTCGGAATAACTAATTCCCTCTGATAGTTTAAAAGAATTGTGAAAATCATTTTCAAGGTATTCATTTTGATAATTGTAATCTCGTTTGATGAGATAGAGCCCGATAAAGGTGGTATATTTATCCTCAACGATTTTTATTCTGTAATATCCGTTTCCGGTATTGATAATTTGATTTGATGATATTTCTTTTGGTGACAAAACGGGCACAGAATTTCCTGACCAAAAAATCAGTGAATCTTTTTCAAATATAAAAAAAAGGAATCCTTTCGACTCGAAATTGGACTTGTATTTTTCGAGAAGTGTAAAAACGGAGTTTGTATCTTCCTGATAAACTGTTTTCAGGTTTTGTAATTCTTTTTGTAATTCGTTGTCCTTTTCCTCAATTTTTTCCTGTACATCTTTTAGGATTTCAGTGTGATCAAAATCATTTTGGAAACGATTAGTCAGGAAAATCGACAAAAACATAAATACTCCAAGTGCGACAGCATAGAGCTTTAAATTTTGCTTTTTTTTTGACGTTTGTATCATTTCAGATCGAAAAAAGTATATATATAATTAATATTCAGCTAATTACAACACGACCCGTTAAAATCATTTTAAGCGATTCTTTTAATAAAAACGATTATCAATACCACAGGAGTTGTAAAAGTCGCCAAATCGCTTTAAATGGCTCTTTTTTCCTTTTTAGCAAGATATATAATGCTTGAGTAGTTATTGTTATTTATTTTAGCATGTATGTTCGATTTAAGGCCATTTACAAATGCATTAGCAAAACCCATTTTTGCAGATTTGTATTTTTCGCTCAACAAGCTCACATAAAAAGAATCAAACTTCATAGGTTGTATTTCGAAAATATTGAAATGGAATTTCCGTAATAGCTCTGAAATTGTTGATGGCGAAAAATGATAAAGATGTCGTGGCACATCATATCCTGCCCAGTGGTGTTTATAATAATTTGCATCCCACGAAAGATAGTTTGGAAGTGCGATCAATAAAAATCCATCATCCTTTAAAAGTTTTTCAATCTGTTGTATTCGTTTATTGAGTTCGGGAACATGTTCAAGTACGTGCCACATTGTTATCACATCAAAATTTTTCGCAGTAAGTTCATCAATGCTTTCCTCTGGTTTTACATCAAGACCATAATTATTAATGGCAAAATTTCGTGGATTTTTGGCCGGTTCAATGCCCATTGTCCCCCACCCTTTTTTATAAAAATAATTTAAAAATTCACCGGTTGCACATCCGATGTCTAATATTTTACCAGCCGATTTATGTCGGCTAATCAGGTTGTACTTTTTGTAAAGAGAGTAATTTTTTACAGCATTATATAAAACAGTTATTAACCCTTTATTTTTTTTGCTGTGCGAAAAATAATCTTCCGATTCGTAATATTTTTGAAGATCTTCAGCTCGTGGTCTTGGATTTGTAAATACAAATTTGCACGATGAACATTTTACAAGTTGAAAACTTTCTTTAGATAAAAAGTGATCATCAATTGATAAAAATTTGCTAAATGATTTTTTCCCGCAAAGCGGACAATTGTTTAATAGTTCCATTTTAATTTATATGTTTCACGTGAAACAATTTACTATCTACCAAGATACACAACTAACACAGAGATATCTGATGGACTAACACCACTAATTCGTGAGGCCTGACCAATTGTTTCCGGACGAATTTTAGATAACTTCTCTCGTGCTTCAAAACTTAGAGACTTAAGATTATTATAGTCGAAATTTGCTCTTAATTTAATGTTTTCAAGTTTAGAAATTTTAGCGGCTATCTCTTGCTCTTTTTGTATGTAATTATCGTACTTAACTAAGATTTCTGTTTCCTCAAGGATTTCATCCAAAAAATTTCCCTCCAGTGATTGAATAAAAGTATTTAAAGAAGGAATGTTTTTTATTAATCCATCTAGCGATACTTCTGGACGAAGAATAAGGCTTTCGATCTTTACTTTTTGCGAAAGGGGTTTTGACCCTGATTGATGGAGATACTCATTAATTTCGATTGGTGAAACTCCTTGCTTTTGAAGAAACTTTCTGATACTGCTAATTATTTCAATTTTGTGATTTACGATTTCCAAACGTTTATCTGATGCTAAACCAATTTTATTACTCAAAGGTGTAAGCCTGATATCTGCATTATCCTGCCTGAGTAAAATGCGATATTCTGCTCTGGATGTAAACATACGATAAGGCTCATCAACACCTTTTGTAATTAAATCATCTATCAACACACCAATGTAAGCATCTGATCGGGATAGTGTAAATTCGGGAAGCTCGTTAATTTTGAGGTGTGCATTTATACCAGCCATAAGCCCTTGTGCTCCTGCTTCTTCATATCCGGTGGTACCATTAATTTGCCCGGCAAAATACAGGTTTTCTACAAGTTTTGTTTCGAGGGTGTATTTAAGCTGTACGGGCGGAAAATAATCATATTCGATAGCGTAACCGGGTCTGAAAATTTTAGCATTTTCAAAACCGGGAATTTTGCGCAAAGCTTTAAATTGAATATAGTCCGGTAGCGAAGAAGAAAATCCGTTTACGTAATATTCTACAGTATCCCAGCCTTCGGGTTCAACAAAAAGCTGGTGACTGGTTTTGTCGGAAAAGCGATCAATTTTATCTTCAATCGAAGGGCAATATCTGGGGCCAACACCCGCAATTCTACCAGCAAACATTGGTGAGTCGTGAAAGCCCACTTTTAAGGTATCGTGTACTGTAGAGTTTGTGTAAGTAATCCAACAGCTTCTTTGTTTTTTATGGTTAGGCGTGTTGGTAAACGAAAATTTCTGAGGATTCTCATCTCCGGTTTGCTCTTCCATTTTCGAAAAATCTATTGTTCTTCCATCAACACGCACCGGTGTTCCTGTTTTCATACGCAAACTTTCAAAACCAAGTTGTACCAGCGATTCTGTTAGTCCTGTCGAGGCTATCTCTCCTATCCTACCCCCTCCAAAACTTTTTTGCCCAATATGAATTATGCCGTTTAAAAAAGTTCCATTTGTAAGGATTACAGATTTTGCAAATATCTCTTGACCCATCGATGTTTTTACACCAATCACCCTATTATCTTTTATAATCAAGTCTGTGACCATATCTTGCCAGAAGTCAAGATTTGAAATTTGTTCGAGCATTTCACGCCATTTCAGGGTGAAAAGAGTACGATCGCTTTGAGCTCTTGGGCTCCACATAGCAGGCCCTTTTGATTTATTGAGCATACGGAATTGTATGCGTGTATGATCGGTTACAATACCTGAATATCCACCCAACGCATCAATTTCTCTAATAATCTGACCTTTTGCAATACCACCCATTGCAGGGTTGCACGACATGTGTGCAATGTTGCCCATGTTCATGGTAATTAGCAAAGTTTTGGATCCCATGTTTGCTGCTGCTGCTGCTGCCTCGCTTCCCGAGTGTCCGGCACCAACTACGATCACATCATATTTTTCAAACATTTTTTACATTGTTTCACGTGGAACATTTCTATGAAATCTTTAGTCTATCAGGCCTACGCGACAAATAGATGTTTTCATTTTTCGTCATTTCGTCTTTCTCCAAACAAGTTTTATCACCAAAACCAATCAAGTGTAAAACACCGTGGATAATTATGCGATGAAGTTCATCAAATATTTTTTTGGAAAAAACAGTTGTATTTTCTCTTATTCTTTCAATACTGATAAATAAATCGCCCGAAATTATTCCATTTTCTGAATAGTCGAAAGTAATAATATCGGTTAATGTATCATGATCCAAATATTTTTTGTTCATCTTATGGAGAAATGAATCTGAACAAATAATGATATTGATGTTTCCTGTTTTAAACCCTTCGGTAGAAATACTATTAGTAATCCACTGGCGCAACAATATTTTTTGTTTTATTGTGTAAGTAGTTTCTTCCTGAAAAAAGTGTATGTTTTGCATTATTTTGATAAGTAACCCGCTATTCGAAACGATAGAAATAATCGGTTACTTTGTTTTTATAGAAGGGTTTTAAATTTGGTGGAAGAGTTTTTAGGAGTTCAAGCTCCCGATTTTTCATTTTGTTATATTCAAAAAATTCATCCGGATTGCTTATTTTAGGATCTCTTGCTTCCTTCGACTCTCTTCTTTTTTCTTCTTCGCGCTGTTGTTCTGCTTTTTCAGATTTTAGAAGTCGGGTAAGTATTTCCTGCTGCCTGTTTATGGTTTGTTGGGTTATTTTTTTGTTCACAATGTCCTTTTCGGTCTTTTCCATATCATCAATCATTTTAGAAACATTTCCATCACTATATCTCCCCTCCCCTTTTAATTGATCACGAAAACTTTCCATTTTTCTTCTTATTGCCGCTTGCTGGGCAGCCATTCTTGCAAGTTGTTCGCTCATCGACTGACCTTGCTGACCTTGTTTTCCTGGTTTATTACCATTTTTCAGGTCTTGTAATTGTTGGTTAAGTTGTTCCTGCAAACCCTTCATCGATTTCATTTGCTGCGAACCGCTGCCGGGTTTTCCGGGATTGGAACAGGATGATTGACCGGATGATTGCATCGACATCATTTGCTGTTGCATTTGTTGTAGCGATTCACCAAGCAACAGTGCAAGATTATTCATCGAAGTCATGGTAAGTTGTTGATTCTTCAATGCGCTACTTTTTCTTCTTTTGTCCATATCGTCAAGAGATTTATCAATATTCTTGTCGATAGCATTCAGTTCTTTTATTACAAAAGGTTTGATCATAATTTGCCGCTTTGCCAATGCTTTTAGCGAATCGGCAATTATTTCCATATCATCCTGGAGGTTTTGCTGATCTTTGATGTATGTAGTATATTTTGGATCGTTAGTATTTACATCGTTGTAAAAAGTTAAAAGATCTTCCTGATCGAAAGATATTTGAATAAGGTTTTCAAGAATTTCACGAAGTGTATTAATGTCCTCTCCCATTTTTTCCATACCCATTGAGTCCATCATTTGTTGCAATTGTTCTGAGAGTTCCTGCATTTTTTGTGAGGAATTTTGTTGACTTTCGGAGGCTTTTGAATTTTGATTTTGATCGAGTTGTTCGCTGCTTTCTTCCATCGACTCTTCGATACTTTGTTCTTCCGAATCAGTATTTTCCATTTGATTAGGGCTTTCGAGTTCCTCGTTTTTCTTCTCTAATTCATCCAGGTCTTTTCTCAATTCATCAAATTTCTCATTTAGCTCTTCCTGTTTTTGTTTTTGTTCTTCGTTGGATTCTCCATCTTTGTTTTGTTCAGTTTCTTCTGAAAGCTCTTTCTGTTCTTCCGACAATTCTTTGAGTTTATCTATAGCTTCCTGTAATTTTTGTTCAAACTCAAGTTGTTTAAAAAGCTCGAGATTTCTATCAAGTTGTTCTTCCAGCTCTTCGTTGCTCATCTTCATTTCTTCCATCATCTCGCTTACCTTATCCTTGTCCAGTTCGTCAAGCAATTTCTCAATCTCCTCCATCAGCTCTTTCATTTCATCTGTAAGCAAATCCTCCATCATCTCCTGAAGTTCTTTCTGTTTTTCGAGAAATGCTTCATCTACTTCTTCATATCGTTGCTGGTCTTCCAATTTCTGCTCGTTTTGCTCCTGAAGATTTTCGATCCGTTCCTGCACTGATTTGTGACGATCAAGAAGATTTTCGATTTGTTGTTTATCCTGCCATGAAAGCGTTTTCTTTTCGAACATGTTTTTGTTTAGCTCATCAATATCGCGTTGTAAAAGCTGTAAATCTTTTAGTGCACTTTCCATGTCATCTTTTATTTCTTTGCTTGCCACATCAGCTTTTTCTTCAAGTTCTTCGATGGATGGTGCTTTGAAAATCATTTTTTGTGAACGGGACGACTTACTGCCATTTACAGCATCATTATCCCAAATTTCGAAATAATACTCCACCTCCTCACCTGCCTGAAGGTTTAATGATGCAAGATCGAAATAATGAAAAAATTGCTGTTGATTTATTCCTCTTTGTAGAGAAAGGTAGTTTGATTGATAAGCCGATGGAGCATTTTTCCCATCCGAATTTGCATGCTTGTAAAAGAAGCCAAGGCTTTTAAAACCATAGTCATCTTTAATAAATCCACGGAAGTAAACCCTTTCATTTGACAACGAATCGTTGAATTCTTCTATGCTAATTGAAGGATAAACATCAGGAATAACGTTTACTGCAAACATCAGTGAATCTTTATTCTTTAAAAAGCTGTTTTTGGTACTTACTGAATAGGGTTGACTTTTGAAAAAACGATCTTTATAAACGAAAACATTTGAGTTATTACGATTTAGTATGTATAAACTATCACCAAATTTAATGTTCAACTGGTCAGTATCCCGGGTAAAGAACCTCCATTGTATTTCAGTACCCTCAGGAATTACAAGGTCTCCGGTGTTTTCGAGAACCTCATCTTGCTTTTCTATATATGAAGGGTAATTCAGTTGGGCTTCAAAATTGAGTATGATTGGTTTTGGAAGGACTTTCAAATTATACTTTTCCGACTCAAATCCACTGGCTTCGAAGCGGAATTTGATGTCCTTTTGCAGGTTTCGAAAGGTGTGAGTAAAGTTGATGTTACTCTTTTTTTTCATTCTAAAAGGAGTATTCCCACTATAAATGATTACTGTTTCGGGTACATTTTCCCCTTCAATCTTTACTTTAATAACAAAATCGTCATGCTGAATAGCTTGTAGGTGATCATTTTCAATAACAAAACTGAAAGGTGCCTCCTTTTTATAATACTCATTGTGATTAATAATTCTGGAGGTGGGCTCAGTAATTACATTTGGTGCAGCCAAAAGAAATATTCCAATTATAACAAATGGGGGAATTGCATATTTCAAATACTTCCGGTTGCTTTTAAAATCGATTGCATTACTAAAAGGAACGGGTTTTAATCCAGCAATACGTTGATCGATACTTGCATTAATAAGATCAGAATCATTTTGTAAACTATCATTTAACTCTTTTAATTGCAATGTGTTAAGTAATTTATCTTCAACATTGGAGAAGTGTTTACCAATGATTGAGGCTGCTTGTTTGTGAGAAATGATCTTACCAAATTTGAAAAGCTTAAAAACAGGTAGAAATATCAGCCGAAATAATATTAAAGTACTGATAATCAAATACAAATAGAATATGATTGTTCTTCCTGTTGTACCAAGCCACGCAACATATTCGAGTAATGTAATAGTAAGAAAAAACAGCAGAAGTGCTGCAATGCTGTAGATGAGACCTCTGATTATCTGGTTCTTATAGTATTTCCGGATAAAGGAGTCGAGCTTATGTATTAAAATCTTGTAGTTGTTTGTCATATTAAATTGGAACTTATCGGTACAGATTATCCTGATTTCAGCAACTGAAAACGCAAGGGTTAGGTTAAATATTTTGGTTTTATTACCATTTTAATGGTAAATAATGATTCTGTTGTTTTGTTAATAAGTTTGATTATAATGATAAAATGCGATAATGCTAAAATGCTAAAATATTCCTCAATGGTTAAGTCTTTAATATTTCATTTTGGATATTGTTTACATTATTGCATTGAATCATTAAATGATTTTTATATGTTCTATTAAGTTTACAGTAAAATCAACATTTTAATATTGCGGGGCAAAGGTATAAATATCTAACCTTTTATGATAATCTAAT